>JAIBDK010000173.1 GCA_024679435.1 Gammaproteobacteria bacterium
CCTCCCTGATGCGGGGTGGAGCAGTCTGGCAGCTCGTCGGGCTCATAACCCGAAGGTCGTAGGTTCAAATCCTGCCCCCGCTACCAATTCCTTACAGGTACAGGTAAGCTACGACCCCGCTGTTTGCGGGGTTTTGCATTTGATGCTTGGCTACTTTGTATAAAACATGGGCTTCAGGCCCATTTTTTATGCCCGGCCGAAAAAGGTTAGTTCGAGATAAATTATAGATTACGGGTATTACTGATTGATTTCTAAAAATAAAATGCGAGATATGCTTGAACCCACGGTAGAAAACCTGGGGTATGAACTCGTGTGGATAGAAATGTCACATCAGGATAAAAATAGAACTTTAAGAATCTATATTGATGCGCCTGGCGGAATTCAGATTGATGATTGCGAAACGGTCAGCCGTCAGATAAGCGCGTTGCTCGACGTTGAAGATCCGATGAATACAGAATATTTCCTGGAAGTTTCGTCTCCGGGTCTTGACCGACCGTTGGTAAAACCGGAGCACTTCAAGCAATTTCTGGGTGATCAGGCAAGAATTATTATGCATACCCATATTTTGGGCCGCAGAAAATTTAAAGGTGAGATGGTTGAGGCAGATGATGACGCTGTTGTTGTTGAAATGGATGGCGAAAGTTTTGAATTACCCTATAAAGATATGGATTCAGCTAGACTGGAACCGGTATTTTAATTTTATTCACATATTGATTGATAAAGGCGATTAATAATGGCAATTACGAATAACGAAATATTACTAATGGCGGAAGTGGTTTCCCGAGAGAAAGATCTCGCAAAGGAAGTCATATTTAGCGCCATTGAAGCGGCTTTGGCAACGGCGACTAAAAAATGGCATCCCGGCGAAATTGATGCGCGGGTAAGCATACACCGAGATACCGGGGACTATGACTCATTTAGAGTTTGGGAAGTAGTGGACGATCAGGAAGAACTCGAATTTCCCGATCGACAAATTTCGCTCACCGAAGCCAGAGAAACCGACCCCGAAATTAATATCGAAGACATAATCGAAGAACCTATGGAAAAGGTTGAATTCGGACGGATTGCTGCACAGGCTGCGAAGCAGGTGATCATGCAGAAAGTCCGCGAAGCTGAGAGGCATCAGGTTGCCGAACGTTACAAAGATAAATTCGGACATCTTATTTCAGGAACCGTAAAGCGGCTAGATCATGGAAACGCGGTAATCGATCTGGGCGACGCCGAAGCAATGCTCCCCAAAAACGGAATTATTCCACGCGAAGGTTTGCGCCCGGGAGATCGGGTCCGCGCCTTGCTTAAGGAGATTGATCTCGAGGCCAGGGGCCCACAACTGATTCTGACGCGTTTGTCACCGCAGTTTTTGATTGAACTATTTAAGCTCGAAGTGCCGGAGGCCGGGGAAGGAATTATTGAAATTCTTGGGGCTGCTCGTGATCCTGGTTCAAGGGCAAAAATTGCGGTAAAAACCAATGATCCAGGTGTCGATCCAGTGGGTGCATGTGTCGGAATTCGCGGTTCCCGTGTTCAGAGTGTTTCCAATGAAATTGCTGGCGAACGGGTTGATATTATCGTCTGGTCTGACAATATCGCTGAATTTGTGATCCAGGCACTGGCTCCGGCAGAAGTTGAATCGATTTTTGTGGACGAAGAACTTAAATCGATGGACGTTGTGGTAACCGAAGAAAATCTGTCACGGGCTATCGGACGAGGGGGGCAAAACGTAAGACTCGCTTCCGAACTTACCGGTTGGGAATTGAATTTAATGACCGATAAGGATGCGCTGGAGAAACAGGATGCGGAGCAACAGGTTCTGATCGAACGGTTTATGACACAACTGGATATCGATGAAAATATTGCCGGTATTCTGGTTCAGGAAGGTTTCAATACTCTCGAAGAAATCGCCTATGTTCCCAAACAGGAATTACTCGAAATTGAAGAATTTGAAGAAGCCATGGTTGAAGAGCTTAGAAACCGGGCTCAGGATAACCTGTTAACCAGCGCAATAGCGACTCAGGAACAGATGGAACCAGCGGAAGACCTGCTGGGAATGGATGGTATGGACGAGGAAACAGCTCGGGCACTTGCCCAGGGCGGCGTCAGAACAATGGAAGATCTGGCAGACTGTGCGACAGATGAAGTTCTTGAAATAGTCGAAATCGATCAACAACGTGCAAGCGATCTGATCATGACTGCACGTGCACCCTGGTTCGCAGAATAATTCTGGAATCACCTATTATTAGGGGAAAATTAATGTCTAAAGTAACAATTGATAGTTTCGCCAAACAGATTGGTATCAGCATCGAGAAGCTGCTGGATCAGCTCGAGCAAGCGGGCATATCTGGTAAAAAGAAAGACGACTTACTTGAAGACGACGAGAAAATCACACTTCTTCAGTTTCTTAAAGGCGTTGGCAACCAGAAGCAGGGCGCACAAGGAAGAATTTCACTGAAAAGAAAGACTACCGATGAGATTCGTCAAACCTCCAGAACTGGAGCGGCGCGGACCGTACACGTTGAAGTTAAAAAGCGTCGTACCTTCGTTAAGAGAAGCGTACTTGAAGCAGAAAAAGCTGAAATTCTTGCGAAAGAGGCAGAAGCGGAAGCAGAATTAATCCAGAAACAAGAGGCAGAGGCCGCCGAAAAAATAGCTGAAGCCGAAAAAGCGAGGTTAGCTGAAGAAGCACAGATGCTTGCTGAACAGCAAGCAGCAGACGAAGCTGAACGGTTAGCACAAGAGACTCTGAACGCTGAAAATGCAACATTAGTGCCGCAGCCGATTGAAGAAACCACGGATGAAACACCAGTAAAAGATTCAGAGCCGGCAGAGACGGAGGCGGGAGCAGTAGAGCCAGAGCCACCCGCAAAAGAGTTGGCAGCTGCAATTATTAAACCGGCCCCTCCCAAGGAGCCTGAAAGCCCGGCCAAAAAAGGTAAAAAAGGCAAAAAGGGGCGGATCGGTGATACGGGTGGTGCGGGCAGGGAAGAATTACACGCATCAAAGAAGCGGAAAAATAAAATGCGTCGATCACCGGCGCGAAAACCTGGAAATATTTCATCTTCAATAGCCGATCAGCATGCATTTGAAAGGCCAACCGCTCCGGTTGTCCACGAAGTACTTGTTCCAGATACCATTACCGTCGGTGAGTTGGCACAGGCAATGTCTATCAAGGCAGGCGAAGTCATAAAAACCATGATGGGTATGGGATCTATGGTCACCATAAACCAGATTCTGGATCAGGATACGGCTATTCTACTGGTTGAGGAAATGGGCCATATTGCCAAGGCTTCAGATGATGTTGATCCAGAAGCGATTCTTGTTGAAGAAGTTGATGATTCCGAGTTGTTGCCAAGGCCTCCTGTTGTTACGGTGATGGGCCATGTTGACCACGGCAAAACCTCGTTACTTGATTATCTGCGAAATGCCAAGGTCGTTGCCGGAGAAGCGGGTGGGATTACACAACATATCGGGGCTTATAAGGTAAAAATTAACGATCAGGAAATTTGTTTCCTTGATACTCCAGGACACGAAGCATTTTCGGCAATGCGAGCTCGAGGAGCGAGCGCTACCGACTTGATTATTCTTGTTGTCGCTGCTGATGATGGCGTAAAACCTCAAACAATTGAAGCTATCAATCATGCCAAGGCAGCAGGTGTGCCTATGATCGTGGCAATTAACAAGATTGATCGGGAACAGGCTGACCCTGATCGGGTAAAACAGGAACTCACCAATTATGAGGTTGTGCCCGAGGAATGGGGTGGTGACGTTTTGATGAATGAAGTTTCTGCAATAACCGGGCAGGGTATTGATTCGCTGCTTGAATCTGTTCTTTTGCAGGCCGAGGTGGCCGATCTCAGAGCCAGAGTCGAAGGCAGTGCGACCGGTATTGTTATCGAGGCGCGACTAGACAAAGGTCGTGGTCCTGTTGCAACAGTCCTGGTTCAACAAGGCACGCTTAAACAAGGCGACATTATTCTAGCAGGTCGTGAAACGGGTCGTGTTCGAGTGATCAACAACGATATTGGTAAAACCATAAAACAGGCGGGCCCTTCTACGCCTGTAGAAATCCAGGGGTTATCTGGCGTTCCAGTTGCCGGTGACGAGTTGATGGTCGTTACCGACGAGCGAAAAGCCCGGGAAGTTGCCACTAGCCGACAAGGAAAATCGAAAGAAATTAAACTTGCCAAACAGCAGAAAGCCAAACTTGAAGGAATGTTCAGCAAAATGGTTGAGGGCGATGTAAAAACACTCAACATTCTCGTAAAAGCCGACGTTCAAGGCTCTGTGGAAGCACTGCGGGAGAGCCTGATTAAATTATCAGTAGATGAAGTAACGGTAAATGTAGTACACGACATGGTCGGTGGAATCAACGAGTCTGATGTCAATCTGGCTATGGCAGCGGATGCCATTATCGTAGGCTTCAACGTGCGTGCGGATTCCTCTGCAAGAAAACTTATCGAGAATGAGGGTATTTCAATTTATTACCATAACGTTATTTATGATGTCGTGGATACCGTTAAAGCGCTGATGTCCGGCTTGCTTTCCCCAGTATCACAAGAAAAGCATGTTGGTTTGGTTGAGGTTCGAGATGTATTCAAAGCACCTAAAATAGGCTCCATCGCGGGTTGTTATGTTACCGAAGGTTCGGTTAAGCGTAACCTTCCTGTCAGAATCCTCAGGGAGAATATCGTTATTTTTGAGGGTGCCATCGATTCTTTGCGACGTTTTAAAGATGATGTCAACGAGGTGAAAGCCGGCTATGAATGCGGAATAGGTATCAAGGATTACAACGACATTAAGGTGGGTGATCAGATTGAAGTTTTCGAAGTGGTTCAATCTGCGGGAACCCTGGATTAAATCGCCACACTAGCTCGGGCCAGCTCAGATTCATTGCACTGGCCTTGAGCAAAGATGCTCAAAAAAGATCAAGAAAATGCATGAGATAGACAGGGCCAGAAGGGTAGCGGAGCTCATGAAACGAGAACTGGCCATGCTGATTTCACAAAACCTGAATGATAAGCGGATTAATACGGTAACAATTACTTCCGTAACAGTCAGCAAGGATCTCAGGCAGTCTAAAGTCTTTTTTTCCACTATCCAGGATGAAGATAAAACGGAAGCCATGGAAAAGCTCCTTAATAATTCTGCGGGTTATCTTCGACATCAGCTCGGCAAGACACTGGAGCTTAGAATAATGCCAACCATTGAATTTAAGTTTGATAACAGCCTGAAACGTGGTGTTGAAATGTCTACACTGATAGATAGACTCAACAGCGATAATGGCGAGTAATCGGCGCAGAAAAGGCATTCCGATGGACGGAATGCTGTTACTCGACAAACCCGGCGGAATTTCCTCAAATCATGCTCTTCAATCCGCCAAAAGACTACTGAATGCTCAAAAAGCTGGGCATACCGGGAGCCTTGATCCCATCGCAACAGGATTGCTTCCATTGTGTTTTGGCAAGGCGACCAAAGTTTCTGGGATGTTTCTTGAATCTAACAAAACGTATGTTGTCGATATAAAACTGGGCGTTGCAACAAATACTGGAGACAGAGAAGGCAGTATTGTTACTCAAACCAAAGAGATTCCGTCATTTTCAAGAATTGAACAATCTCTGAAACCTTTTATA
>JAIBDK010000142.1 GCA_024679435.1 Gammaproteobacteria bacterium
ACCCCATTGTCTGGGTTGTCGCGTTCCACATATCAGTCCTGCTAAATTATTTTGTTCGGTGCTCTTTCTGGCATTTTTTGCTCTTGAAAAAACATGCCCTATTTCAAATAATCGAACTCGGCTTTGCTGACGATTTAAATTGATTCGAAGGGCATCCAGCAAACCGGGCCACAAGCTTTGACGCATGACTGACATGTTGTCGGCAATGGGATTCATCAGTTTTATAGGCCGAACCCGACTCAGCAAAGGATTATGATAATTCGGATCAACAAAACTGTAAGTTATAGCCTCGTGATAACCCAAACTTACCAACGCATCCTTAAACGCATCGTTGGATAGCTTCTTTTCTAAATGGGCACCTGTTTTTTGGGCAAACGCAGGCATCTTTGCCTCGATGTGCTCAAAACCA
Source organism: Gammaproteobacteria bacterium (assembly GCA_024679435.1). Taxonomy (GTDB): domain Bacteria; phylum Pseudomonadota; class Gammaproteobacteria; order Arenicellales; family Poriferihabitantaceae; genus JAIBDK01. Next base: position 410 of record JAIBDK010000142.1, read on the forward strand.
AAACACCGACCCACCTCTTCTACCAAATCATACTGCTCCTGAATATCGAATCTCCAACTCGGAGGGGTTACTTTCCAGCCATTCGACCACGGCTTTACTTTCATTCCCAGATCTTCCAGGATTCGAGACACCTTCTGGGCCGGTATTTTTATGCCCAGAGTTCTAAGAATTTCTGTGCGGTTAAAGCTAATCGGTTTTCTCAACGGCAAACTGTTTTTTTCTACCGCATGAGTAACAGGGCCGGCTTCACCACCGGCAATTGCTATAACCAGTTCAGTTGCACGATCCATCGCTTTTATCTGAAGCATATAGTCAACACCCCGCTCAAACCGATGTGATGCGTCTGTATGCATGCCAAATGCGCGGGCTTTACCAAGAATATAATCTGGTGAGAAAAAGGCCGCTTCGAGATAAATATCCAACGTTTTATCTGAAATTGCAGAATTTTCTCCACCCATAATACCGGCAAGAGCGATCGCTTTTTTATGATCGGCAATAACCAGATTATCGGTATCGAGCTTTACCGTACTGCCATCTAGCAGTTTATGCTTCTCACCTTTTTTAGCCAATCTCACACAGATACCACCAGAGATTTTGGCCAAATCAAAGGCATGCATCGGCTGACCCAGCTCATGCATAACGTAGTTAGTCACATCAACTATCGGGTTAATACTGCGAAGCCCCGAACGTCTTAATCGTTCCACCAACCAGTCCGGCGTAGCTGCGGACATGTTGATATTCTTTATCGCCCTGCCGACATATCGAGGACAGGCTTCCGGGGCTTCCAGCGAAACAGTCAGTTGTAACTTATTTTTAGCTCTGGTTTTTGGAATATTCGGGTGATTCAGTTTTGTGTGCGTCAGGGTAGCAATTTCTCTGGAAATGCCGGCAATTCCGAGGCAATCCCCTCTGTTTGGTGTCAATTCCAGTTCAACAACCTGGTCCTGCAGATTCAGATAAGTTGCTAATCCCATGCCAATGGTCGCGGTAGAATCCAGCTCAATAATTCCATCGGTAGCATCATCCAAACCAAGTTCCATGCCGGAACACAGCATTCCAAACGATTGAACACCGCGAATTACTCGATTGCCAACGGTCATGCCAGGTAACTTTGCATTATTAGTGGCAACCGCTGTTACCAAACCTTTACGGGCATTAGGGGCACCGCATATTATGGACAGCCTGTGTTTTTTACCAACATCAACATCACAAACCTGAAGCTTTTTTGCGTCCGGGTGCGCGGCAACCGAGCAGATTCTTCCAACAACAATTCGCTTATTATCGAGTGCCGGGCCTGCAGAGGCGATGGTGTCAACTTCAAGGCCCGCCAGCGTCAGCTTTTCACCCAGCGCATTAGTATCAATGGGTGGAGAAACCCATTCACGGATCCATGATTCACTAACCAACATAATTAGCCCCCCTGGAATTGACGTAAAAAGGAAAGATCATTGCCAAAAAACAGGCGCAAATCATTAACGCCGTAACGTAACATTGTCAGTCGCTCGACGCCTAGTCCAAAGGCATAACCCTTGAATTTAGCATTGTCTATTCCACCCGATTCCAATACTTTGGGATGAACCATTCCACAGCCGAGCACTTCAATCCAGCCGGTATGACTGCAAATTCGACAACCTTCTCCGTCGCAGAAAACGCAACCCATATCAACTTCTGCAGATGGTTCTGTAAAAGGGAAATAGGAAGGTCGAAATCGTAAGGGAAGGTCTTTTTCAAAAAATTCCTGCAAAAAATATACCAATACGCCTTTCAAATCAGAAAATGTAATATCGGTGTCGATGGCAAGGCACTCAAGCTGATGAAACATTGGAGTATGAGTAATATCAGAGTCACACCGATAAACCCGTCCCGGCGCAACTACCCGAATGGGCGGTTCATTATTCTCCATAAAACGAATCTGAACGGGTGAGGTATGGGTCCTGAGCACAACGTGATCATCAACATAAAAAGTGTCGTGCATGGCTCGCGCCGGATGATTGGCGGGAATGTTCAGGGCTTCGAAGTTATGATAATCATCCTCAATCTCTGGACCTGTGGCGACACTAAACCCGATCCGATCAAAAATACCTTCCATTCGACGTAAAGTGCGCGTTAGAGGATGCAACGATCCTTTCGACTGTGCCCTGCCCGGTTGAGTAATGTCAATTTTGTCGGATTCAAACTGGCGTTCCATAAATGCCTGTTCGAGTTCCCCGTGTCGTGACTCAAGCCACTCTGTAATGATGGCTTTAACCGCATTAACATCTTGGCCGAACTGTTTGCGTTCTTCATGAGGCAAGCTGCCAATTTTTTTGAGTTGCTCAGTGATGACGCCCTTTTTACCCAGATAGTGAACTCGAAGACCGTCAAGATCCGACAGGGTTTGGGCCTGTACAATTGCGCTGTTTGCGTCAGCCTGAAGCAAATCCAGAGATTGGGATGGGGTGTCCACGGTATTTATAAAATCCGAAATACAGGTGATATTAAATAAATATAATCAATTAGTTAAAATAGCATTTTAACCTAAATAATTGATTATTAAAATGCGGGAACCCACATTTTAATACAGAAATGAAGGGGGATTACTCCCCCTTAGCACAGCGTGTTAAGCGACTAGCGCCTGCTTTGCCTGATCAGCGAGTTTGCTAAACGCAACCTTGTCATGAACGGCAATATCAGCTAGTACTTTACGATCAAGTTCGATTGAAGCTTTATTTAATCCAGCAATAAAACGGCTATAGCTGATTCCGTTGTCACGAGCAGCGGCATTAATCCGCACAACCCACAACGAACGAAACTGGCGCTTACGCTGACGTCTATCGCGATAAGCATATTGCCCCGCTTTATCAACCGCCTGCTTGGCAACTTTGAACAATCGACTACGGGCACCACGATACCCTTTAGCCTGGTCCAGTACTTTCTTATGTCGGGCTTTTGCAACAACCCCTCTTTTAACTCTTGGCATGTTCTTTTCTCCTGAATCTTAGCTATAGGGAAGCAATTGTTTAATAGACGCATGATCTGCAGCATCAACCATAATGCCGGCACGCAGATGGCGCTTCCGCTTGGTCGATTTCTTCGTCAGAATGTGATTCAGGTGCGATTGTGATCGCTTGAACTTGCCCGAGGCAGTTCGTTTGAAACGCTTCGCAGCGCCTCGGTTTGTCTTAAGTTTTGGCATTTTATACTCCAGTATTTTAGCGGCACCAAAAGCCGCTTCGCGCAATTTGCGCGGGGGTTAACAAGCGATGGTAGTTCTGGAATGGACTACTTCTCGACTCAAAATAAAACAGCACATCTAAATCTTTGCAACACAATCTGCCTGTCGTTTAACACTCGACAAGCAGAAAAATCTTTCCAGGCCCTTAAAGTTTAAGACCTTGAATCATCCCTTCCTCGGGGCCATCACCATAACCATCTGCCGACCTTCAAGCTGGGGGGATTGCTCTACTTCTGCAATTTCCTCTAAATCATCCCGAACCCGGTTCAACATCTCCAGCCCCAACTCCTTATGGGCCATTTCTCGACCTCTGAAACGCATGGTGATCTTCACCTTGTTTCCAGCACCGAGAAATTCCGTCAACTTACGCAGTTTTATATCATAGTCACCAACATCAGTTCCCGGCCGAAACTTAATCTCCTTAACGGTGATCTGCTTCTGTTTTTTCTTGGCATCCTGTCTTTTCTTGCTTTCATTGTAGAGGAATTTCCCGTAATCCATCACCCGACAAACAGGCGGCTCGGCATTTGGCGAAATTTCCACCAGATCCATCACAGCATTTGTCGCTGCTTCCATCGCTGTTTGAAGCGATATAATTCCTAATTGATCACCGGTTTCTGAAATTACACGAACCGGATCGCTCGAAATTTGTTCGTTAATTCGAACCTGTTTCTGTTTTGCTATGTCTTTTTCCTCAACTAGTTAACTTTCCCACCCGGGCGATCAAACAGACATTTTTATGTCTATGTCCCCACGCTATCCCAGACATTCTTTAATGAATTGATCAACAGGCATAGATCCCAGGTCTTTTCCATCCTGAGCCCGAACGGCAATCACTCCGCTTTCAACCTCCCGATCACCTGCAACCAGAAGATAAGGAATGCGCTGAAGCGTGTGCTCGCGGATTTTAAAGCCGATCTTCTCATTTCTCAAGTCGGATTCTACCCGAAACCCCTGTTTTTTCAGGGTTTCCACCAATTCTTCGACATATTTTGAGTGTTTATCGGTAATATTCATCACCACCGCCTGAACCGGTGCTAACCAGGCGGGGAATTTACCCTCCCAGTTCTCGATCAGTATACCGATAAAACGCTCAATCGAGCCCAGTAATGCCCGATGCAACATCACCGGCGTCTGCCGTGATCCTTCCTCGTCAATATACTGCGCATCCAGTCTTCCGGGCATGGAAAAATCCACCTGCATGGTCCCGCATTGCCAAACCCGGCCGATGCTATCCCTAAGAGAAAACTCGATCTTTGGTCCATAGAACGCCCCCTCGCCGGGTAACATTTCCCATGGCAGGTTCTTGCTATCCAGGGCCTGGGCAAGCGCCGCTTCCGCCTTATCCCAGCTCTCGTCACTCCCTACCCGATTTTCGGGTCGAGTTGCCAGCCGATAAACAATATCGCTAAAACCCAACTCAGCATAAACATGATGCAGAAAATCAATGAAATCCGCCACTTCACCCTGAATCTGATCTTCAGTACAGAAAATATGGCCATCATCCTGAACAAACCCCCTAACCCTCATTAAACCATGCAGCGCACCGGATAATTCATTACGGTGACAGGACCCAAACTCTGCAAATCTTAAAGGTAAGTCCCGATAACTTTTGAGCCCTTGATTAAATACCTGAATATGACAAGGGCAATTCATCGGCTTAAGGGCAAAATCTCTGCCTTCAGATTGCACCGAAAACATATCATCGCCAAACTTGTCTGCGTGGCCGGATCGCTCCCAAAGGGAGAAATCTACGACCTCCGGGGTATTTATCTCACGATATCCACGCTTAAACTGCTCTTCGCGCATATATTGCTGTAAAACCTGGTAGAGCGCCCAACCTTTAGGATGCCAGAACACCATACCCGGGGCCTCTTCCTGCATATGAAAAAGGTTAAGTTGCTTCCCAAGTTTTCGGTGGTCCCGCTTTTCGGCTTCTTCCAATTGCAGCAAATATTGCTTGAGCTGTTTTTTATCTGGCCACGCAGTACCATAAATCCGTTGCAGCATTTCATTGTTGGAGTCTCCTCGCCAGTAAGCACCGGCAAGCTTCATCAGCTTAAACGCTTTAAGGTGTCCCGTGCTCGGAACATGGGGTCCACGGCAAAGATCAGTAAAATCATCCTGTCCATAAAGACTCAACTCCTCATCGCCGGGAATGGATTCAATAATTTCAGCTTTGTAAACTTCACCCTGATCACGAAAATGCTGCACTGCCGAAGCACGGTCCATGACAGATCGGCGCACCGGATAATCGGCCTTGGCAAGCTCTGACATTCGTTTTTCTATAGCCGCAAGATCATCCTCAGAGAAGCCCGGCTGATAAGCGAAATCATAGTAAAAGCCGTTCTCTATGACCGGACCAATAGTAACCTGCGCATCCGGGTAAAGCTGCTTGACTGCCTGAGCAAGCAAGTGAGCGGAAGAATGGCGAATGATATCGAGCCCTTCCTCATCTTTGGCAGTGATGATTCCGAGCTTGCAATCTTTATCCAGCACAGTGCTGATATCAACCACGGTGCCATTAACTTTTCCGGCAATCGCCGCTTTAGCCAAACCCGGACCGATGTCTATAGCGACATCAGCGATTGAAAGAGGATTATCGTAATATCGAACTGAACCGTCCGGGAGCGTAATTTGAGGCATTTAATTCACCATTCCAGTGGCGCTCCGTACTAGAGAGCGCATGTGTTAACACGATATCAGCTATAAGCTTAACTGACCCAGCCAGATAATCCACAGAATGCCCGATAGACATAGGTTAATGAACCCTCTGGAGGGGG
>JAIBDK010000143.1 GCA_024679435.1 Gammaproteobacteria bacterium
CTTCGGATCAGATCGAAACGGCATGTCATCCAGCTGGTTTTGCAACACGGTACTCTTAGTATCAACACTGAGGTTCATATTTTACTCCCAGACTAGTGAAAAGATTTTAAGTCAAACCATTGATTGATAATTTAAAATAATGCGACAATTCAATCAAACTGTTATTTTAAGGTCAATTGGATAAGTTATAATTATGCTAAATCTCAAGAAACGCCTCCCACCGTTGGACCCATTAGTCTCATTTGAGGCCGCTGCACGCCACATGAGCTTCACTCGGGCAGCGGAAGAATTAAGTTTGTCACAAGCAGCTGTAAGCCAACAAATTCGAAACCTAGAGAATAACCTTGGTGTAGCACTGTTTACACGAGCTCATCGTTCAATCACCCTAACCTCCAGAGGAAGAGAACTTCAACACACCGTCTCGGCCGTTTTAAATCAGTTATCTAACGCCGCTGAGGAAATGAGAGTGTCTGGCAACCAACTCAGATTAACAATTGCTGCCGATCAATCTATTGCGTCGATGTGGTTGATGCCCAGGTTGTCACAGTTTCAGCATCAATTCTCCGAGGTATCGGTTCGCCTGATCGCATCAGACCTGGAAAATGATTGGTTCGCAGACGAAATCCAACTTTCAATAGTGCACGGCAACGGAAACTGGCCCGGCATGCGATCTGAGAAGCTGTTTAACGAAGAAATATTTCCAGTTTGCAGCAGAGCGTATCTTAAAGAACGAAGCATTCCTATTGAGAGCAATGGCCTTGTTAACGAAATTCTTCTTGATCTAGACGACGGTCACTGGAATTGGATGAATTGGCGAACATGGCTGAGTCAATCGGCAATAAATCTCCCAGCACATCATCGTCAGTTGCAGGTAAATAGCTATCCATTACTTATAGATGCCGTTAAAAATGGCCAGGGAATTGCTTTAGGATGGAAACATCTGGTGGATGACGATATCACTAAAGGGCACCTCGTCAGAGTTACTGAAGAAAGTGTGGCCACAAATCTGGGATATTATCTAGTCTGGAACGAAAATCGCGCAATGGAAACAACCGCAAAAGATTTTCTAATATGGTGTAAAAACGAGATCATCCATTAGGTGAAAATTTGAATCTTACAGAATTACTTGAGTCTCAGGTTGAAAAACAATCTGAAAAGATCTTCCTATACTACGATAAACAATCAGTAGCAGGGAGCGATGATTCCGAGTTCAAGCAGTCATTTAGCTACAAAAGCTTTAACGACCACGTCATTCGTGCCAGCGGCTTACTCCGCTCTCTCAATCTCGGTAAAGGTGATGTCTTTAATTTGCATCTTCCGAATTGCCCTGCTTTTCTAATACTATGGTTCGCCGGAATGCGACTAGGTGCTGTGATGATGCCCACCAATGTATTGTCATCCAAAAATGAATTGAGCTGGCTACTGGATCATTCCGGTTCTAAGATCTCATTCACCACTGCACAACATGCACCTACTCTCGAACAATGTAAAAAGAAAATCATCAATTTAGAGCATATCGTTATATGTGATCCCGACACAGATAGGCCTTTTGAAAGATCGCTTGAAGCACAGCTTTCGCAACTTCATTCTGAAAGCTTTACGATGATGTATAAAACTCTCAACATCAAAGGCTCTGATCTTGCAGCAATAATGTATACATCAGGAACAACTTCCAAGCCTAAAGGAGTTATGGTAACTCATGATAACTATTTTAAGGCAGGGTCCACAGTTACTGAGGCACTTGAGATTACTGAGCAAGACAGGCATCTGGTAGTGCTTCCTCTATTCCATGGCAATGCACAGTATTATTCCACGATGAGTGCACTGATAAGCGGCGCAAGCATGGTGCTTATGGATCGATTTTCAGCAAGTAGATATTTCGACAAAGCTCGCAGCTACAACTGCACCGTTTCAAGTTTATTTGCTGCACCGATGCGAATGATACTGGCTCAACCTGAAAATCCGTCTCACAAAAACAACTCCCTTCGTATCGTGATCTACGCACAAAATATTACAGAAAAGCAAGCCCAGAATTGGAATGATCGTTTTGGCGCACCACTGAGCCAATTGTGGGGAATGACGGAAACAATGGGGCCTCCACTAATGAATCCACTGCACGGTCAACGGAAAAACTGGACCGTGGGAAAACCTATTGGTGGCTATGATGTTCAATTGGTGGATGATGATAGAAACCACGTTGCACCGGGCGAAGTAGGTCAAATTATTGTCCGTGGAGTTCCCGGTTTGACAATCATGTCAGGGTATTTTAAAAATCCAAAAGCAACCTTATCTGCTATACAAAATGGTTGGCTATTTACCGGGGACAACGCGATACTGGATGAAGACGGGTATTTTCAGTTTGTTGACCGATTAAAAGATATGATCAAACGATCAGGGGAGAATGTATCGGCCAGTGAAGTAGAGTCGGTTCTGATGCGACATCCCGCAGTTTTCGAATGTGCCGTAGTCGGATTGAGTGATGAAATAAGAGATCAAAAGATTGTCGCCGTTGTGATCATAAACCAAAGCAAAGAGGTATCGGCAGAAGAACTAATAGCGTTTTGCGCTGATCATCTAGCCTGTTTCCGGGTACCGGAAGCGATTGTTTTCAGAAAAGCATTACCAAAAACATCTGTAGGTAAGATTCAAAAGAATTTGATCAGGAAAGAACTTGAGCTCAACAACGCAAATCTCAATTAAACGACAAAAAAATCAATTCATTATTTTCTGGAGAGAGTTAAAGTTAGCACGCCGAAGACCAGCCCCCAAAACGCGGAACCAATTCCCCACAAAGTCATTCCTGATAGAGTAACCAGAAAGGTTATCAACGCAGCTTCTCTGTAATCCACTTTGTCCATAGCCTGACTTAGGCTGGTGGCAATTGTTGCAAGTAATGCTAAACCCGCCAGAGCGAGCACCATTTCCCGGGGAAATGATGCAAAGAGCGCTGTAATTGTGCCGGCAAAGGCGCCAGTGAGCAGATAAACAACACCGGCGCTCATTGACGCAATATAACGCTTTTGCTTATCCGGATGGGCCGATTCCCCGGCACATATTGCCGCTGTAATCGCAGCCAGATTAATCGCGAAACATCCAAAAGGTGCCAAGAGGAAAGTTGTAATGCCAGTCCATGTAATTATAGGAGAAATGGGAGTGGTATAACCAGCACTCCTGATAACAGCGATTCCAGGAAGATTCTGAGAGGCCATCGTTACAATAAACAATGGCACCGCTATGCTTAAAGCCGCTGAGAACGAAAACTCTGGAGTTGTCCATATTAGTTTACTCACTGAAAAGTGAATAGTTGAAAAAGCAGACAACCCAAGATACCAGGACAAAAACATTGCGAAAACCAGCACCAGAGGAATTGCGTAAATTTTTGCTAGTCGTTTAAAAATTAGATATGCGATGAACATCGGCACCACTAGTTTCCAGGAAGTCTCCATAGATGCAAACACATCAAGCCCAAACTTACCGAGGACCCCCCCCAATAACGCAGCAGCTATAGGAAAAGGAATTCGATCCATTAGTTTTTCAAACCAGCCGGTAACTCCAAATAAACAGATCAATGCCGCTGACAACATAAATGCACCGATGGCCTCAGCCATACTGAAGCCAGCAAGGGAAGTGGCCAGAATTGCCGCGCCAGGAGTCGACCAGGCGGTTAATATTGGTGCTTTAAAATGCCACGAAAAGCCGATAGTTGTGACTCCCATAGCAATACCAAGAATGCACATCCAGGAAGTAATAAGCTGATCATCGGCACCAGCGCTGATGGCTGCTTGAAAGATAATGGCCGCAGATCCCGTATAACCAACCAGCACCGCGATAAAACCGGCAACAATCGCAGAAATTGGTAGATTTTTCATACTACTTAGACTGTTGCGATTCAAACTGTATCTGATTAACAGATCACAGCTTAAATCTTACGAAATTAGCTTAGATTAAAACACCCCATTAGGAATAGTTCCCTCTTGCCCGCTCCTTTTTTGGATCAAAATGCGGAAAAGAAACTACTTCAGCAGGGATCCGCTTCTGATGTCCGTCCAACTTACCAATCTCGACCTTAGTTCCCGGCACCGCATGTAAAATTTTCATTTTCCCAAGCGCTATATTTTTTCTTAGAATTGGAGAAATCATAGCGCTGGTTATTGATCCCACCTGCTCTCGACCAATGAAAACCGCATCGCCATTACCAGCCGCCTCGCCTCCCACAAGTTCAAGACCCATCAGTTTTTCTTGGGGGCTTTCCTTTCGCTTAACTAACTCAGCACGACCAATAAAATCATCCTGCTTAGATTTAAGCGGTACTGTAAATCCGATTCCCGCTTCAAATGGGTCGGTCTGATCACAGAATTCGTAGCCCGCAAAAATAAGCCCTGCTTCTATTCTGAGCATATCCAGCGCTTCTAGCCCCAATGGTTTGATATCAAATTCTTCACCCGCCTGCCAAACTGCATCCCACACTTGTTCAGCATCTCGTGGATGACAAAAGATCTCGTAGCCTTGTTCCCCGGAATAACCGGTTCTTGAACAAATAACAGGTACTCCATCAGCATCACCTATTCTGGCGATTGAAAATCTAAACCATTGTAGCTCTTCCACACTGGCTTGATCCGGCCTTGTCCATATGCATTTTTTCAGCACATCGATACTCTTAGGCCCCTGCACCTGAAGATTGTGCAGTTGTGAGGTCGAATCCTTAACCCACGCACGAAGTTTCATCTTTTGCGCCTGCTCCCGTAACCACAGCCCCGATGTGTCATTTCCGCCAATCCAACGAAAATTATCTTTGCCCAGTCGAAAAACTGTACCATCGTCAATCATCCCACCGGATTCGTAGCACATCGCGGTGTAAACCACATGTCCGTCCGCCAGTTTTCTAATATCCCTGGTTACACAGGTCTGCACAAGCAATTCAGCATCTGGACCGGTTACCTCGTACTTTCGTAAAGGTGAAAGATCTGTAATTATCACGCCTTCACGACAGGCCCAATATTCAGCTGTTGCACCGTGATTGGTAAAACTGTTGGCCAACCAGTAGCCATTGTATTCCGTAAAGTTTCGGGTTAACTGCGAGGTTCTGCTATGAAAGCCGGTTTCTTTTGTCATTTCAGGTTCTGCATCGGTAGTTTTTCTGAATGCGACAGCGCGCTTGAAAAAGTTCTTGTCGGAATAGGTTCGCACGTGAATGTCCGTGGGTACCCAGCCATTTGCCGGGTCGATATCACAGGGACAAGAAGATGAGACACAAACCAGATCCGTAAGTGCCTGCATCAAAACATAATCTCCCGAACGAGACCATGGATCATCAAAGGTATAGGTGTAGGCATCATCAAAGAATGTATTAAAAAATAAATTCATTGCCTGCCAGCCCTTGCGGGGTTCAACAGGATAAGATTCGAGTGCGTAATTAAAATTCTCGGAACAATTTACGTGTCCGGGGTATCCCGCTTCATCGTAGTATTTACTGGTGCAAGCCACACCAAAACTATCGTGACGTCCACAAGTATCCTGAATGACCTCAACCAACGGATGAAAATCAATATCATAAAATTTCGAATATAGTCCGGGTCCTGGATACGCATTTCCCATCAGCGAACGCGTTGTCGTAGCGCTTAGATTACGGGTTTTACCCTCATCTAAAGCGCGTTTATCAAAACATTGAAAATCCGAACACTGCCGACCATCCACATCAATAATCTGAATAAACTCACCGGCTTTCACTTCATAAGCATGCGCGGTCGCTGCATCAACCCGAATACTCTGAAGTTCGTCAGCGAGCGGCTCCGGCAATTCATTATATTGCTGAGCCCCCGGATCTGCGCGATCGACAAAAGCGATCAAATCTGTAACGGGGTTTTGTTGGTCTACCCTCATAGGCCGGCCCGACGCACCAATCAGCAGGATCATTTCCTTTCCACTGACCAACTCTACCGTACTCCCTGCGGGAGTATCACCGGCTAACAACTCAGACACTTTACTCCCGGCCAGATCGATGGAAAACTGCGCAAGCTTGTTACGAATTTTCGACGCGCCGGCGGACTCCACTTTTAATAGTTCTGCCAGATCTAGTCCTGACACATTCGTGACCACACCTAACTCAGGAGTTACGTTTTTTGACGCCGAATCGAACCCAAACAGATGTACGCATTGTCGGCCTTCCGGATCAATAATCTCAATACGATCTCCTGACATGATGGGCACCGCTATCACCGCGCCACCCCGAATTACGTAACGTTCCCGGCCAATCCAGTCCTGTCCTATTCCAGGCTCACGCAGACGAATAATCGAGCTCAAATCAACACTC
>JAIBDK010000073.1 GCA_024679435.1 Gammaproteobacteria bacterium
GCTGACAGGATCACCAATTCCATGCAGCAAGCGATTGATGAAACTGATCGGCGGCGCGAAAAACAGTTTACCCATAATCAACTCAACCATATTACCCCGAAGAGCATAATCAAACCGGTCAAGGATATTATTGATGGTGTCACAGCCAACGATTCACAGTGGAGTCAACGTCCGGAAAATGTTGCCGGTGTTGAAGAAAATGAGGAATATTACAAGCAGTCACCAAAAGACCTTGGCAAACTGCTCAAAAAGCTTGAAAAGGAAATGTATTCTTGTGCCAAAAATCTCGAATTTGAAGCGGCCGCTTCGATTCGTGATCGAATCAATCGTATCCGAAATGGCAAGTTTTTGGAGAATGAATTGACCTGAGAAACATCCTCTAAACCGGCAGGTTGACCCCTTCATTCTCCAGCATGTCTATCAAGCGTAAAAGAGGTAAGCCCATCAGAGTATTGGGATCTGTTCCGGTCAGTTTTTTAAGTAAACATATTCCGGAACCCTCTACTTTTAAACTTCCACAGCAGTCATAAGGTTTTTCTGTATCAACGTATCGACGAATACGTTCAATGGAAAGTTCGCGGGTGACTACTTCATAAGTATCCACGGTGGATTGTCTTGTTCCGGTTTTAGAATTCAGTAATGTCAGGCCGGTATAAAGAATGACAACGTTACCGGAAGCTAAAGTCAATTGCCGGACAGCGTCATTTCGATTACTGGGCTTACCGAATATTTCGCCATTATGCGCCGAAATCTGATCAGACCCAATAATCAGCGAGTCTGGATATTTGCCTGCTATCGCCTGGGCTTTTAGCAATGAGAGCCTTTCTACCAATGCGCTTGCCGATTCATTTATCTCGGGTGTTTCATCAATATCAGGAGAACAGGATTCAAATATAAAGCCCGAACGTTCAAGTATCTGTTGACGGTAGGGTGATGAAGAAGCGAGTACGATTGGAAGGCTCATTGGAAAGAATCTAATATTGGTTAGAAACAGGATATTTTTATTGGCTGTAACACGTAACCTGAAAAAGTGTACCACACAGGCTTTATGCAACCGAATCCGCAGTCAGGTCTGCCCCTTTTGGGAACTCCAATCAATGAATGGATACTAATACTGGAAAGGTGGTATGTGAAGAAAGTATATTAAAAAAGCCTAACTTCAGCGAAGCCTAGATCACTGCAATCGAAAGTGAGGAGACAAAAAATAATGGCGGGCCCGGAGGGACTCGAACCCCCGACCACCTGGTTCGAAGCCAGGTACTCTATCCAGCTGAGCTACGGACCCGCAGTACTTTTATGAGGAGGTCTATTTACCCTATATTGGCCTATTAGTCGAGTTTATTTCGCAATAATTCGTTAACTTGTTTGGGATTGGCCTTGCCTTGACTTAATTTCATCACCTGACCCACGAAAAATCCAAAGACTTTCTGGTTTCCGTCTTTGTATTGCGCGACCTGGTCATAATTTTCAGCAAGCACCTGATCAACAATAGATTCTATTGCGCTGCTGTCTGTGATTTGCTTGAGCCCTTTTTCCTCAATTATTTCATCCACCGACTTGTTGCTGTCCCAAAGCAGCGAAAATACTTCCTTGGCAATTTTCCCAGAAATGGTATTGTCTGTAATTCGATCAAGGAGTTCGGCAAATCGGTCGCTGTTGACAGGTGAATCCTTGATGGACAGCCCAGCTGTATTTAGTGCACTATTTAATTCTCCATTCATCCAGTTTGCCACTATTTTCGTATCCGCTGCACTGGAATTACATACGGCCTCAAAATAATCCGCAGCATCACGATCGTGCACCAGTTTTTCAGCATCGGAATCGTTTAAAGAAAATTCACTAACAAAACGTGTCTGACGTAGATGAGGCAGTTCCGGTAATGACGCCCGAACACTTTCTATGAAACTGTCGTCGAGCACCATTGTCGGCAGATCAGGGTCAGGAAAATAACGATAATCATGGGCCTCTTCTTTAGAACGCATGGAGCGAGTTTCATCCAGATCAGAATCATATAAACGGGTTTCCTGAACGACGTCACCACCATCTTCGATTACTTCGATCTGCCTTTCCACTTCGATGCCAATCGCACGCTCCACGAACCTAAATGAGTTGATGTTTTTGAGCTCGGCACGGGTTCCCAGTTCTTTCTGACCTGCGGGACGCACTGAGACGTTTGCATCGCATCGAAACGATCCTTCCTGCATGTTGCCGTCTGATATTCCCAGATACCGCACTAACATATGTAATTGCTTCAGGTATGCCACCGCTTCCTCAGCAGAACGCATATCCGGTTCTGACACTATTTCAAGCAAGGGTGTGCCCGCCCGATTGAGATCAATGCCGGTCATGCCATGAAAATCCTCATGCAGTGACTTGCCGGCATCTTCTTCCAGATGAGCACGGGTGATGCCGATTGTTTTGCAGCCTTTTGAGGTCTTAATTTCGAGCTTCCCCTTGCCGACAACAGGCAGTTCAAACTGGCTGATCTGGTAGCCTTTAGGAAGGTCCGGATAAAAATAGTTTTTCCGTGCAAATATGGATCTCTGGTTAATTTCCGCATCGATTCCGAGACCAAATTTTACGGCCAGAAAGGCTGCCTCACGATTCATCACCGGCAATACACCGGGCAGGGCAATGCTTACATCACAAGCCTGGGTATTGGGACTGGCGCCGTATGAGGTTGAAGCACCGCTGAAAATTTTACTTTTAGTCTGAAGCTGAACATGAACCTCAAGACCGATTACGATTTCCCATTGCATTATTCGTATCCCCCGGGAATTCGCTGATGCCAGTCGGTTTGCTGCTGGTATAAATGCGCAGCGTTGAGGATCGTTGATTCATCCAGATATTTTCCAATCAGATGCAAACCAACAGGCAGGCCATTACTGTCAAAACCCGAAGGGAGGGACATTGCTGGCAAACCAGCCAGATTAGCTGAGTTGGTGAATATATCGTTGAGATACATCGATACAGGGTCGTCATCCTTTTCCCCAATCCCAAAAGCAGTAGCCGGAGTAGTTGGGCCCAAAATGAAGTCACATTTTTCAAATGCAGCTGAAAAGTCATTGGATATCATCCGTCTTAATTTCTGCGCCTTAATGTAGTAGGCATCGTAATACCCGGATGACAACACATACGCACCGATCATAATTCTGCGCTTGACTTCGGCGCCAAATCCTTCGGCTCTGGACGTCTCGTACATATCGTTCAGATCTTCATACAGGGCTGCACGATGCCCATAACGGACTCCATCGAATCGTGACAGATTCGAAGAGGCTTCTGCCGGGGCAAGGACGTAATAACAAGGGATACCGACTTCGCTATTTGGCAAATCGACCTCAACGGTCGTGGCACCAAGTCTCTCGTAGACTCTAATGGCCTCCTCAATCGAAGCTGAAATATCACCATCAATACCTTCACCAAAAAACTCTTTCGGCAAACCAATTTTTCTTCCTGTTAATGGTTTGCGGAGACTGGCGCCATAATCCGGCACTTCCAGATTAAGGGAGGTTGAGTCATTTTCATCAAAACCAGTCATGGCCTCCAGTACTAAAGCGCAATCTTCAGCAGTTGTGCCCAGCACGCCGCCCTGATCCAAAGAAGAAGCGAACGCAATCATTCCGTACCTTGAAACCCTGCCGTAACTCGGTTTTATGCCGGTAAGTCCACAAAAAGCGGCAGGTTGACGAATGGATCCCCCGGTGTCCGTGGCCGAAGCAACAGGGGCGAGTCTTGCGGCAACAGCAGCCGCAGAGCCACCAGAGCTGCCGCCTGGCACCCGCCCTTTGTCCCAGGGGTTTCGGACAATACCAAAATGACTGGTTTCATTAGACGAACCCATGGCAAATTCATCCATATTGGTTTTTCCCAGCGTAACCATTCCTTTCGCATCTAGCTTGTTTACCGCCGTCGCATCATAGGGCGAAATGAAGTTATCGAGAATTCTGGACCCACACGTGGTTAAAACATCTTTTGTACAAAAAAGATCCTTATGAGCCAAAGGAATGCCCGTTAGTAAATCCATTTTACCCGATCCTATAGTTCGGTCTGCCTGGTCTGCCTGCATCAGCGCTCTGTCTTCAGTAACAGTAATAAATGCGTTCAGATCTTCGGAATTCTTGATTCGATCAAGGAAATAGGTCGTCAGCTCTACACTGGAATAGTCTTTAGCTTTCAGAGATTGATGATGCTCCCTGAGGGTCTTTTTATGCATATAGATAACCCCGTCTAATCGATGACTTTGGGAACGAGATATAAACCGTTCTCACATTCGGGAGCAATAGCCTGAAACTCCTCACGGAGGTTCAACTTAGTGACCTCGTCGTCGCGCAATCTTAGCGCCGCATCCTGAGGATGTGACATGGGTTCGATGTTCTCCGTATCGATACTGTTCAGCTGATCAATCAGATCCATAATTCGGGAAAGCTGGGTGGCGTAGGATTCGGCTTCTTCAGGGTTGGTCTTTAACCTTGCGAGTCGGGCAATATGGGTAATTTCCTGTGGTGTTAATGACATAATATAATTAGCGGTGGAATGCGTCCTGCCATGAAAAGCGCATCAACTTACCATACGAATGGACGGTTGAATAGTACTGGTTGGATTGTTATGCTACGGCCGTTATTTTCCGGTCAGTTTGGACCGTTATTATTCACCTTTTTTCACAGAAACGACAATGTTAAAACGCCTTATTGGCTTCTTTTCAAACGACCTTGCTATAGACCTTGGAACAGCGAACACCCTTATCTATGTTAGAAATAAGGGGATCATCCTTAACGAGCCGTCTGTCGTAGCAATAAAAACCTCTACTAACGGCGGTTCCGGAAAAAGCGTACTGGCAGTCGGTCAGGACGCAAAACTGATGCTTGGCAGAACACCGGGGTCGATTCAGGCTATTCGACCGATGAAAGACGGCGTAATTGCTGACTTCAATGTAACCGAAGACATGCTCAAGTATTTCATTCGGAAAGTTCAGGAGAACAAGTTTTTTTCCAGTCCCCGGATTATTATCTGCGTACCCTGCGGTTCGACTCAGGTAGAAAGAAGGGCAATCAGGGAATCTGCGACAAGTGCCGGTGCCCGAGAGGTTTATTTGATTGAAGAACCGATGGCTGTCGCCATCGGCGCTAATTTACCCGTAGCGGAACCCACTGGGTCAATGGTTGTGGATATTGGCGGTGGGACTACCGAAGTTGGCATTCTATCCTTAGGCGGTATGGTGTATTCCAATTCATTACGAATTGCGGGAGATTCATTTGACGAGGCTATTATTAATTATGTGCGCCGTCGTCACGGCGTGCTGATCGGTGAAGCAACCGCAGAAAGAGTAAAACAAAATATTGGTACCGCCTGGTCGGAGTCTGAGCACAAGGAAATGGAAATAAAGGGGCGTGATATTGCTGAGGGCATGTCACGGAGCCTTGTCATCACCAGTGAAGAAATCTATGAAGCAATCAGCGACTCTCTCGACCAGATTGTTCAGGCCATCCGTCAGGCTCTTGAAAAGACTCCACCCGAATTAAGTGCTGATATCGGCGAAAAAGGCATGGTTATTGCCGGTGGCGGTGCACTCTTAAGGGATATGGATCGGCGGTTGATGCAAGATACGGGGTTGCCAGTAGTTCTTGCTGAAGAACCTTTGACTTGTGTTGTAAGAGGTTGTGGTCGGGCGTTGGAAGAAATGGATGCGCTGGGCGACGTGTTCGCGAGTGACGGTTAATTCAAATCGATACCGGAAAAAAATTATATCAGGATGAATTACCCACGCAGTAATTCATTCACCTACAGCCGGTCGCAACCAATTTTTTCAATTTTTTTGGAATGGCAGTCTCGAATGTGTTTGAGTTTGACCGGCAACTACCTGGCAAGGCGTGTTAGGTTAATGACAAGAAGCCCTTTCAAATTTACATGATGGGCGTGGGCAATATTGAACAAATACCTTTTTCCTTACTATGAACAGTAACAGGGTAACGCCGCTTTTCAAATTTTCCCTGTTGCTCGTATTTTCAATCGGCCTGATGATTGTTGACAGTAGAAGCGACATGCTTAAACAGGTGCGTGTAGTTGGATCAGTTGTTACACTGCCATTTGAAATGCTGGTTACGTTTCCCTCTCGAGCATCCAGGACTGTTCAAAGGTTCTATCCCGACAGCAGTTTGTTTGAACAATACGAGGAACTCCGAAAAAAGCAGGCAATTCTTGATGCAAGATTGCAACAGTTCGAAGCGATCGAAATGGAAAACAAACGTCTCGCTAAACTTTTGTCTGCCAGCAGACAATCCACTGATGAAGTCCTGCTTTCAGAAATAATAAATTTTGGCCTGGAACCATTTAATCAAAACATATTGGTTAACCGCGGCGTAGAATCTGGCGTTTATTTGGGTCAGCCTGCTATCTCACCAGATGGTGTGCTAGGTCAGGTTTCCGAAACAGGTTATCTTAGGAGTGTGGTTACGTTGATCACAGATACAAGCCATGGACTACCCGTTCAGGTAGAAAGAAACGGTTTGCGAACAATCATTCATGGATCGGGGAAGCCTGACAAAATAATAGCCCCATATCTTGAAAGTCAGGCAGACATTCAGACCGGTGATACGTTAATTACTTCCGGAATGGGGGGAAGATTTCCAGTGGGGTATAAAGTAGCGACCATAACATCCGTGGTTAAGGACGCAAATGAGTCTTTCATGAAAATCGAAGCCCAAACCACAGCTCAGATTGGGTTTACCAAGGAAGTGTTGTTGCTCTGGAATACAGATACTCTCGGCAATCCACGGCCTCCTCATTCAGAAGAGAATCCGGATGAATAACGGAAGATTCGAAAAATCCTCTGTGGGTACAATTATTGTGACCTTTGTGATTGCTCTGATTTTAAATCTGATTGATTATCCGCAATGGATGGAATATGCCAAACCGGACTGGGTGTTGCTGGTACTTTTCTACTGGTGTCTGGCACTCCCCAATCGAATAGGGGTAGGGTTTGGCTGGTTTACCGGGTTATTACTAGATGTATTCTATTACTCCGTACTCGGGCAGCATGCCGTTGCCAAGGCATTCGTTGCCCTGATTGCGGTGTCTTCCCATAGAAGGTTACGTCTGTACATGTTGTGGCAACAATGTTTTATCGTTTTTCTGGTAGCATCGGTTGACATAGCAATTACCGTTTGGATATTCAGTTTCACATCAGGTCTCGAAATCAGTGTTAAGTACTGGCAATCTGCTTTTACAACCTGTTTGCTGTGGCCGCTCATTTATACCGCCCTTAGACGTCTCCGACACCGAACCGGAATTCGATAGTGATACCGGTTAGAGATTATTTAAACGAAAGTCGATTAATTCATGGAAGAATCATCTTCCTGATAGGTGTAGTTTTGTTGCTTACCCTTCTGCTGATTATGCGTTTGGGATACCTGCAAATCTATCAACACGAACGATTCTCTACGTTAGCCCAGAAAAACCGGATCGACCTTTATTCACTTCCTCCAGTTCGTGGTCTTATATACGATAGAAATGGTGAAGTTCTCGCCCAAAATTTCAGGGTTTATAACCTGGAAATTCTTCCCGACAAAGTCGAGGATATGAATGATTTACTGGATGAGCTATCCAGAATTATCGAACTCACTCCCGGAGATATCAAGCATTTTAGATCCGTATTACTTAAACGCCCGTCCTTTGAAAGGCAAACCCTTAAAGCCAACCTTAGTGAGGATGAGGCTGCAGTCCTGGCCATAAATCAACATCGATATCCCGGTGCGGAACTGCGAGCACGTTTGCAGCGATATTATCCCGAAGGTGAGTTGGCTTCCCATGTAGTGGGCTATGTAGGCAGAATCAGCGCTGACGATCTTGAAACCATTGACAATAAGGTTTATCGCGGAATGGAGTATATTGGTAAGAGCGGTATTGAAGCGTATTATGAAGACGTTTTGTTAGGCAAGTCAGGAGTTACCCGGGTGGAAACTAACGCTCATGGACGAATTGTTCGACAACTGGAGCAAACAGCTCCAGATACAGGTAAAACTATTCACCTCAGCCTCGACATAGCACTCCAGAAAAAAAGCACTCAGGCGCTGCAGGGATTTGAAGGGTCAGTGGTTGCTATAGAGCCTAGCACTGGAGAAATATTAGCCTTCGCCAGTTTTCCCTCCTACAACCCCAACCCCTTTGTAAATGGCATCAGCAGCAAGGGTTATAAAGTGTTGAGAGAGTCGGAGAGGCGCCCTTTGCTGAATCGCGCACTGTATGGCCGTTATGCGCCCGGTTCGACCATAAAAGGATTTATGTCCCTTGTTGGAATGGAAAACGGAATCAGTCACAATACCGAAAGCTATTGTCCTGGTTTCTATCGATTACCCGGACACAGTCACCGCTACCGCTGCTGGAAAAAGCCAGGGCACGGTTTGCTGGACGGTCATGACAGTATTGTTCAGTCCTGTGACGTCTATTTTTATCGTCTTGCCAAGCAACTCGGCATTGATCGTATGCATGATGGCATGAGCCGTTTTGGATTTGGTCAGCAAACAGGAATTGATCTCCTCGGTGAGCCGACAGGGTTAATGCCGTCAAAAGAGTGGAAAAAACAAGCCCGTGGGCAGCCTTGGTATCCCGGGGAAACCATTATCACGGGAATAGGGCAGGGATATATGCTCGTCACTCCGCTACAACTGGCCGTGGCAACAGCCACTCTCGCCAACCGGGGAAAGAAAATGTCTCCAAAGTTCCTGTCCGCCATTGAGCATCCCCA
>JAIBDK010000042.1 GCA_024679435.1 Gammaproteobacteria bacterium
GTCGCCCTGCAACTCATCGGCATGAAACCTGGCTCTGAGCTTGTTTCAAGTTTTTTCATCATGGAACATGAATTGCAACATCAGGCTTTTCAGGGAACGGCGTTGTACGCAGACTGCGCCCTGGTCATAGATCCTGACGCCGATCAACTCGCCAATATAGCAATCGACACCGCTGATAGCGCCCGAGCACTGGTTAAAATGGAACCGGTGGTGGCTTTGTTATCCTTTTCCACGGCTGGCAGTGCCAGCCATGCCCATGTAAACAAGGTTAAAATGGCAGGAGAATTAATTTCGCACAAACGCCCAGATATCTCCCTAATGACAGAAGTCCAGTTTGACGCTGCGATAGTGCCCGATATTTTGAAACAAAAAGCGCCGAACATTAAAACTGCAGCACCCGCCAATACGTTTATCTTTCCCGACTTACAATCTGGCAATATTGGCTACAAAATAGCGCAGCGTATCGGTGGCGTAAAAGCCATCGGCCCAATACTGCAGGGTTTAAAACAACCTGTTAACGATCTCTCCCGCGGATGTATCGTAGACGACATTGTTCAACTCGTAGCGGTAACATCGGTACAATCCAACCCATAAATAAACAACAGGAACAATCATGAATGCACAATTTCAGGCAATCTACCTGAAGAAACGTTTTCCGCTGGCCATTAGCCGCGGAGTGCACTGGGGATCGGAGAATCTCTTCGTTTCTATTAGCAAAAATGGCATAACCGGCTGGGGAGAAATGTCTCCCGGAAAAACCGAAGGTGCTGACAGCGCGGAAGCCGCACAAACAATCCTGGAGACTTTTCTTAAACAAGATATCGATCATCTTTCCATTCATCAGGTTTACGACCTTGCTGTCCAACAGCAAATACCCGCCTGCGCCCTCGCAGGCCTTGACATTGCTTTGTGGGACTGGCTCGGTAAAAAGGCAGGATTACCGCTCTATCAGTTGCTGGGGATCAGCAAGCCCACGGTACCGACTTCGGTAACCATCGGGATCAATCCGCCCGAAGTAGTAAGGGAACGGGTTCCGTTACTGATGGAAGGTACCGGCGTCAAGTCTCTAAAAATTAAACTGGGCTCTCCTGACGGCATTGAAGCAGACAAGGAAATGTATCAGCAGGTTGCTGACAGCACGGCTAAATACGAGGTGAATTTAAGGGTGGATGCCAACGGCGGCTGGAGTCCGGACGATGCAATTCATATGATGAAGTGGATTTCAGATCGAAACGCCGACTATATTGAACAGCCTTTGAAAGAAGGGCAGGAATCGGAACTTCCCCGGTTATTTAAAAACCGCCCGCTTCCCATTTACGTTGATGAGTCATGTCGATCTTCATCAGATATTCCGGGCTTCGCAGAATGTGTCGATGGCGTTAATCTGAAACTGATGAAATGTGGAGGGATCACAGAAGCGCTTCGAATAATCGCCGTTGCCCGGGCGTTCAACCTAAAAACTATGATCGGTTGTATGGGAGAATCATCCATGTCTATTTCAGCAGCTGCAGCGATAACGGGCCTGCTCGATCACGTTGATCTGGACTCTCATCTCAATCTCGATCCTGACCCATGCGCCGGAGCACAGCTGGTGAATGGCATCATGATGCCAAACGACCTGCCCGGTCATGGCGCAGCTATCAAATCCTCTAACTGACGCCCAAAATATGGATTACCTGTTCTCATGCTAAAACCAGATCAAAAACTAGCCATTTATATGGAAGATAATCTCAATTCCGACTACGGGAAAATGGGATTTGGCGTCATGCGCTTCAGTCAGAATGACATCGTCTGCGTCATTGATTCCGTCCATGCCGGCAAGACCGTAGACGAAGTCGGTGACTTGCCCTTTCCAATCCCAGTGGTGGCATCCGTGGACGAAGCAGCAGAAAAAGGGGCGGAAGTTCTGGTTCTGGGAACAGCACCTTCAGGTGGTCGAGTTCCCGACGACTGGCACCCGCCCCTGCAGAGGGCAATCGAATGCGGGATGAGCCTGGTGAATGGACTACATGACAGCCTCAATGACCTGTTCGGTAAAAATCTATCGGAAGGCCAATGGATCTGGGATGTCAGACAACCGGCGTTCACTCCGGCAATAGCCCAGGCCAGAGCTGCCGAACTTAATAACAAACGAGTTCTGCTGGTCGGTACTGACATGGCTATAGGGAAGATGACTGCCGGCCTCGAAATCTACAAATGGATTCGAGACAATAACCCCGCCATCAAAACCAGTTTTGTGGCCACCGGACAAATCGGCATTACGGTTACCGGAAAAGGCATTCCTCTTGATGCTTTTAAAGTAGACCACGCCTGCGGTGCTGTAGAAACCGTCGTCATGGAGTCAGCTGATTCAGATATTATATTTATTGAAGGTCAAGGATCATTACTACATCCCGGAAGTTCGGCGACCCTGTCGCTGATGCGAGGATCTTGTGCGACTGACCTGATCATGTGCCATCGCGCGGGCATGACCTACTTACGCAAACCCGAGCACGTTAAAATCCCTCCTATCAAAGAATTCATTCAACTCAATGAAGATCTGGCTTCGGTGTGCGGATCCCTGACCAGAGCCAGAACTCTGGGAATCGCACTAAACACTAGCATGCTTGAGGTGCAGGCTGCCAAAGCGGAAATATCGCGCATGGAAGATGAAACCGGACTACCTGTCGAAGACGTCGTTCGATTTGGCGCCGGTAAACTTGCGCAAAAGTTAACTGATTAGCTTTCGTTCATCAACGTTCTAATCTTCTGGGCACATGGCATAGAAACTTAAGAAAATGCGCCAGAAGACTCAGTAAATCTCACAAACGGAAAGGCGATTGTGTTTGGAATGCGGGCAACTTAAAATGTCACAAAAAATCAGGCGCCGCTGTAAATGCTGTCTTCGAAGTCTATTGCTATTCTCGATCTAAGCCCTTTGATAGAATGGGACTGGCTAGCGGGTCAACAATCACAATTTGCATCGGAAACCGACAGTATAAAAACACTGGCCAGACAATTTTATGAGGCCTATAGCACAGCAGGCTTCGGTTACATCGTCAACCATGGAATTGATCAAAAGCTTATCGATAATGTTTTCTCGACATCTAAGGCTTTTCACGATTTGCCAGCGTCAGCGAAACTTGAACTATCACTGAACCAGAATCATCGCGGCTATATTCCGATCAATACGTCAACAGATGTTAACTCTAAATTAGCGGTGGTTACACGCCCCAATCAGTCCGAGAGCTTTATCATGCTGCGCGATGATCACGATGATTCTGCCGAAGTTTTGTCCGGACAGTATCTTGCTGGCAAAAATATCTGGCCCGATCTACCGAATTTCAGGCAAATACTTACTCGATACAATGCTGAAATGGAGAATCTGGCCAGAAAGCTTGTTCATATAGCCGCTCTTTCATTGGAAGAAGACCCCAATTCACTGTTAACGAGATTTAATCCCGCCACCACCTGGTTGCGGTTGTTACGTTATCCCCGCGCATCGCCCCAGCGCCCAGACGATCTATACGGTTCTGCACCTCACACTGATTTTGGCTGCCTGACTATCCTGGCGCAGGATAATGTCGGTGGACTCCAAGTTAAAAATCCGCTAACTGATAACTGGGTAAACGTGCCGACAATACCAGGCTCCTTTGTTGTGAATGTTGGCGATATGCTACATAGATGGAGTAATGGACTTTTGAAATCGACGCCGCACAAGGTTCTTAATCCCACGGGCAAAGAGCGCTATTCCTGTCCGTTTTTCTATGACCCCCATGTCAGCACCGAAATCAAACCGTTACCTAACTGCGTAGATAAGGTCGGCAAACCCCTGTTTGAGCCGATTAACTTTGGTGAATTTCTTAAATCGGAGTTAGAAGCCAGCTATGATCAACACAAATTGACGACCCATTAATGCCCCCGAGCTCTAATTTCGAACCTCAATTGTCCAGATAAAACTCATGCCAGTTCCCACAATTTACTGGATCAGCGGAAGTGCCCCAGCGTGGCGGGTTTTGCTCGGTCTCGAATTCAAGAATGTGAAATATCAATCTCATATTCTTCAAACATCAAAAAAAGAACAGAAGGAAGACTGGTTTCTTTCAATCAACCCGCGAGGACAAATTCCGGTATTAAAAGATGGCGAGACCGTGGTTACCGAATCCCAGGCAATATTGCGTTATCTGGAAATGAAATTTCCGGAGCCCGCTCTATTTGGTTCCAGCCCCCGGGAATCCGCCGCTATAGAGCAATCAATCCAGGAAATTCTGGGCTATTGCGACCCGGCGCTTTCCGCATTTATACAACCGGTTTTCAGGAATCAAATAGACCAGCATCGCACCGATCTGCCTGATATCGGCAAAACCATCAAATCAGAACTGACGTCAATTGAAAACAAAATCGGTAACACATCGACACCCTGGATAGCCGGAGAGTTTACTGCAGCGGATATTATGCTGATACCGACAATACAACGATTACTCAGAGCCATTAAAAAAGAACCCGAAGTTGCAGTTGAAATCAATCTCGGTGATTTTGACAGTCGATATCCTGGGCTGGGGACCTGGAATTCTACTGTCGAAAGCCTGCCTATGTTTGAAAACACTTATCCACCGCATTGGAGAGAAGCCGATCTGGCGGATTGCTAGTCATGATACTTCAAAGTCTGTTCGGATTTCTGGTATTCATCGGCATCGCATGGCTTGCCAGTGAGAACCGACGCCGGATCCACTGGAAACTGATTGCCATTGGAGTAGCGATCCAGTTAAGTCTGGGCTTGCTGTTCTTCAGGATTCCATTATTCCAGACGGCGATGTCCAAGCTCAATGGCATCGTACTTGCCCTGGAACAATCGACCCGAGCAGGAACCAGTATGGTGTTCGGTTATCTTGGCGGCAGCGCCCTGCCCTTTGCAGAATCTTTTCCGGGCGCATCTTTCATACTGGCTTTCAATGCACTGCCGATTATTCTTGTGATAAGCGCCCTGTCATCGTTATTTTTTTACTGGAGAGTATTGCCGGCTATCATCCGGGCTTTTTCCTTTATCCTTGAAAAAACCTTAAAAATTGGCGGCGCCGAAGGGCTTGGACTGGCAGCCAATATTTTTGTCGGCATGGTGGAAGCACCGTTGTTGATTCGACCCTACATTCAAAAGCTGACCCGGAGCGAACTATTCAGTATATTAAGCTGCGGAATGGCAACCGTAGCGGGCACTGTTATCGTGCTATACGCCAGTATTCTTTCCAGCGTAGCGCCTGATGCACTGGGGCATGTTCTGATCGCATCTGTCATCAGCATACCGGCGGCATACGTTATCTCAAAAATCATTGTTCCGGAAACCAACACAATCACAAAAGCCTGTTTAGTGCGAGATCCGGGGATAAAGAGTGCATTTCAAGCGATTACTGAAGGCACTATTCAGGGAGTGAAACTTCTGGTTAACATAACCGCTATGCTGATTGTTATGGTTGCACTGGTTGAGTTAATAAACATTGCTCTTTCCGCTTTACCCGAAATTAACGGCCGGACGTTCACTCTTCAGGGGATTCTTGGCATTATTTTTTCCCCGTTAGCGTGGCTCATCGGCATCCCCTGGGAAGAAGCTCACACCGCGGGATCTCTGCTGGGAACAAAAACTGTGATCAATGAGCTTGTCGCCTATCTTGCTCTGGTAAATTTACCCGAAGGCGCTCTCAATCATACCAGTACAAGCGTGTTGATATATGCGATGTGCGGATTCGCCAACCCGGGCAGTCTTGGAATCATGATCGGGGGGTTGACTGCTATCGCACCGGATCGCAAACAGGAAGTAATAGAACTCAGTGTGAAATCCATGTTGTCAGGTACCCTTGCCGCTCTAATGACGGGTTCCGTTGCCAGCATGTTTTTATCCGTCGGCTAAGTCGAAAAACAACTAGCCAGGCTACGTATTCTCTAAAAAGGCTTAGAAATTCAACAATGAAAAAAGATATTCAGGTTTTAGCATTTGATGTGTTTGGCACCGTGGTTGACTGGTATGGATCAGTCAGACAAGAGATTGAAAGCATGAGTCTTAACGTCGACTCCGATAAATTCACCCTTGGTTGGCGAGACGGCTACGCACCGGCCATGAAACGGGTTTCCTCTGGGGAGCTTGGCTGGACATTGTTAGACGACTTACATCGCATCATTCTGGAAGACCTGCTGAAACAGTTCAACATTAGCGGTTTAAGCGAAAGACAAATTTCTCACCTAAACAAAATCTGGCATCGTCTCAACCCCTGGCCCGATTCTGTAGAAGGTTTAACTCGACTGAAATCGAAATATATTATCTGCACCCTTTCAAACGGCAATCTCGGTTTGCTGAGCAACATGGCCAAACGTGCCGGATTACCCTGGGATTGTATTTTATGTGCTGAAGTTTTTAGAAAATACAAACCCGACCCTGACACCTATCTTGGGGTTGCCAAAGTCTTCGATGTTAGTCCCGAAAACGTTATGCTGGTCGCTTCCCATCAGATTGATCTCAAATCGGCGCGGCAATGTGGTCTGCATACCGCCTTCATCGAAAGGCCGATGGAATTCGGCCCGAACAGGCTAAACGATGTCTCTCCAAATTCAGCTAACACCTTTCACGCCAAGAGCTTTGTCGATCTAGCGGATCAGCTGAATTGCCCAGACTAAGTAATACAAGTTATCTTTTGAAAATTAATGCGTATAAGGAATTCGTCTTTCAGCCGGCTTCTTTTTATTCCGGGTTTCACACCACGCGATTACCAGACCACTGGCAATAATTAAACCACTGCCGAAGAATGCCAAACTATCCGGCCAGTCTCCCCAGACCAGATAGCCGACAATTAATGCATAGGGCATGGAGGTATATTCAAACGGCGCGACCACGGATGCTTGCCCCATTCGATAAGCCTGAGAGAGCAAATATCCCCCGATGGCAACAATAAACCCGCAAGCCACCATTAAGTACAAGTCAGACTGAACCGGCCAAACCCAGGCTCGAAACAGGAATTCCAGGGTTTGGTTTTCGCCGGAATTAAATCTGCCATCTCCTATGCCGAGCCCGATAATCGTACTCACTAAAATAAAAGAAATTTGAATATAAAAAGTCAACGTCCCGGCTTTATCCTGCATTCCCAGTTTGCGGGTCACCATCTGCATAGCCGCATAGGTGAAGGCCGCAATAATAGGAAAAAGACTGGCCAGTTTAAATACTTCCGCACCCGGTCTGACCATAATAACGACACCTATCAATCCAACAACAATGGCAATCCATTGCCAAAATTCGACTTTTTCTCCCAGAATCGGCTGCGCCATCAGGCAAATAAATACTGGTGCGGTAAAGAACAAAGCCACGGTTTCCGCCATCGGCAAACTGGCCAGACCCAAAAAGAAAAACATGTTGGCGAAAACCAGAAGACAGCCACGCAACAGATGAAGACCTGGACGTCTGGTTTGCAGGGAAACCCAGCCACCTTCCATCCAGATGATTCCGGCCACAATGACCATCGCGAATAAAGCTCGGAATAACATAATCTGATGCAGGGCATAATAGGGACTTAACCATTTAATGATGGAATCACTGACGGTTAAAAACACCAGCGACCCCATCAGGCATAAAATACCCCGGGCGTTGTTTCCCATCCCGTCAAAATATTTTTTCATGGCTTAATCTGGATAGCTAAAAAATCTTCAATGTGGCTGCATCGTTCGCAGCCTGCGTCGAGTCATCCGTTGCCCGGTTAACACATACAGTCCTGAACCAATAATCAACACAATTCCAGCAGTCATCGTTAAGTTAGGAATTTGATCCCAAATCAGATATCCCCAAACCATCGCCACCAGAATACCCGTGAACAGAAACGGAGCGATAAACGACATCTCACCCATACGCACCGCCTTTATCTGGAAATAAAAACCTGTGCTCAACAAACAAGCACTGAGGACCAGCCAGCTTAACTGCATCGAATTGACTGTCCGCCAGTCAAAAAATGACGTCAATCCACCAACCAGACCAACCAGCAACAAGGTAGCCAGAACAATATAAACCGAATGAATTTCATTATCTATGCGACGCGTTGTCATATCCCTTACTACAACAAACCCCGCAGACATCATCGGTAAAACCATTACCCAGGAGAAATCTCCGCCAAAAGGGTTGGTAACAAGCAACACACCGATAAATCCTACAAATACCGCAACCCATCGCGAAATTGACACTTTTTCCCCAAGAAAAAGCGCGGAGCAAATTGTCAAAAAGATCGGCGCTGTCCATACCAGGGTAGAGGCCGTTGCGATGGGTAATACCCCAAGACTGGTAACAAAACAAAATGTAGCAAGGCATTCGCATGTGGCTCGAAACAAATTCCATCGATTAACGACACTGCCACTTATAACCGGCCTGCCAGTCAATCGAATAATTAACATGAATAACATGGCTGCAAACATCCCCCTGATAAACAGAAGTTGACCCACACCCAGGCTTTGGCTGCTGATCTTGAGGATGGCATCGTTGGACGAAATCATCGTCATGCTGGATACAATTAAAATGGCTGCTCTAGAATTTGTATTCAACTTGTTTCCGCGTCATATAAACCAAGCTTCTACGTCACTGCCATAAATAAAAAACCCGC
This sequence comes from Gammaproteobacteria bacterium, assembly GCA_024679435.1. GTDB lineage: Bacteria > Pseudomonadota > Gammaproteobacteria > Arenicellales > Poriferihabitantaceae > JAIBDK01. The sequence continues at coordinate 8,604 of JAIBDK010000042.1, forward strand.
ACCGAAACCATTATCGATGCGGATTTTACGAATCCGTTGAATACGGCTCGATATCACATTGCCTTTCGCTCACGGCGGCGTCTATGAAGCACAAATTCAGTATATCCGTTTGGTGACTTCATGCCCTCAAGAACCAGATCTAGTGCGGCCTGAAAAGCAACATTGTTGTCAAAATCTCCAGTCATAGGCACATATTCTGGATCGGATGAATTCTGCCGATCGACCACACCTGCCATCTTTTCAAAAACCTCACGCACCTGATTCTCAGTGGTCAAACCGTGATGCAACCAGTTTGCAATGTGCTGGCTTGATATACGCAGGGTTGCCCGATCTTCCATCAATGCAACATCTTCAATATCCGGCACTTTGGAACACCCGACACCGTGGTCTATCCAGCGAACCACATACCCCAGAATGCCCTGAGCATTATTCTGAAGCTCATTAATTAACTGGCCCTGACTGATTTCCTTTCCATCCAAAACCGGGATAGTCAGGATATCATCCAGACTGGCTCGCATACATCCGCCCAGATCACGCTGTCGCGCCACCACATCCACTTGATGGTAATGAATGGCATGCAGGGTGCCGGCAATCGGCGAAGGTACCCATGCCGTATTTGCACCTGCCCTCGGATGGGCTATTTTCTGTTCCATCATCCCCATCATATAATCAGGAGCGGCCCACATGCCTTTACCAATCTGACCGTGACCGGGCATGCCTGATTCAAGCCCGATATCCACATTCCAGTCTTCATACGCAAGCAACCAGGATGCGGCCTTCATGTTGTTTTTCGGGATCACCGCACCGGCTTCCATACAACTATGAATTTCATCACCGGTTCGATCCAGAAATCCGGTATTGATAAACACCACTCTTTGTCTGGCAACACGCAGACATTCTTTAAGATTAACCGTGGTTCGTCTTTCTTCATCCATAATACCGATTTTGATGGTATTTCGATCCAGCCCAAAACAGTCTTCAACCATTGAGAATAGCTCAACCGCCGCGCTGACCTCATCCGGACCGTGCATTTTCGGCTTAACAATATAAACACTACCCTCGTAACTGTTCCTGAACGAGCCGTTACCTTTGAGATCATGAATAGCCGCAGCAACGGTTACCATGGCATCGAGAAACGTTTCAGGGATCTCTTCGCCTTTGTAAGTGACCGCATCGGTATACATGTGAGTGCCTACATTTCGAACAAACATCAGGCTTCGACCATGCAATTTAATCGGATTGCCGTTAGGGCCAAGATACTCCCGATCGGGTTCAAGGGCACGCTCTACGGTTTTTCCATCTTTCTTGAGCGAAGCCGTCAAGTCACCTTTCATCAAACCGGCCCAATTTCGATAAACCCGCACTTTGTCCTCTGCATCCACAGCGGCCACAGAATCTTCACAGTCCATGATTGTAGTCAGCACCGATTCAATCTTCACATCATACACATTAGCCAGATCACCACGACCGATAAAGTAACCTTCGCCAATGCAGATATCGATATGCAGATTATTGTGTTTGAGCAGAATATTGCTTGGCGCTTCAGGGTCTCCACGATAACCGGCAAAGCACTCTCTCCAGCCAAGACCGGTTTCACTGCCGTCTCCCATTACCGCAACCAGGCGACCGGATCTAACCTTGTATTTAACAACATAGGAATGACTGCCCACCGCCAGCGGAACGGCCTGATCCAGAAAGTCCCGGGCATAACTAATTACCTGCATACCCCTGACAGGATTGTATCGGGTTGTTTTTTTACACCCTTCAACTTCCAGAATGATATCGGTTCCATACAGAGCATCGTATAAACTATTCCATCTGGCGTTCGCCGCATTCAGTGCATAACGTGCATTGTCTACCGGAACCACCAGCTGGGGCCCGGCGATTTTTGCCACTTCAGCATCAACGCGTTCCGTTTCGATGGAAAACTCACCTGCTTCTTCGTGCAGATAACCAATTTCCTTCAGATAAGCTTTGTAGCTTTGCATATCTACCGGCCCCGGATTGCCCTTATGCCAAGAGTCCAGACTCCCCTGCAGACTGTCCCGCTTATCCAGATGAACCCTGTTCCGGTCGCCATAATCCTGAATGATTCGAGAAAGTCCGCCCCAAAATTGATCCCCATCTACCCCGGTGCCCGGCAGAATTTCCGACTCAACCAGATTATAAATGGAGGAATCAATGCTTAAATCACTTTTATCTATCCGCGTATTCATTAGCCTTACATATCAATTTATAAACAGAACTTATGTTAATCATAGGTAGTATTAACTATTTGAATATATCAAGTTTGCGAACAATGTAAATGCTATAACCCACATAATTACTCCAATAACAAAATCCAGCCATTTCCAGGTTCTGAAATCCCTGAACCAGGGCGTTAACCACTGTCCTCCCAACGCCAAACTGAAAAACCAGACAAACGAAGCCAACACCGCACCCGCACCAAAAATTACTCGGTTTTGCGGCTCTTCCTGGATTGCAATACTACCCAACAGAACGACCGTATCAAGATAAACATGGGGATTGAGCAAACTGAAACCGAGCATGGTTATAACGGCACGTTTCAAACTGACCCATTCATTGCTCGCCCTCAGTTCACCGGGATCAAACATTCTTTTAAAAGAAACCGCACCGTAAACGAAAAGGAAAACAGCGCCGGCCAGCGTCACCGCAGATATCATTTGCGGCCAGGCTTTTACTAATTCCCCCATTCCGAATATACCGGCAGATATCAGAACCGCGTCTATCACACTCCCCATAAAAGCCACGGTCCAATGGTGGTTTCGGCAAATACCCCGAGTCAACAC
>JAIBDK010000448.1 GCA_024679435.1 Gammaproteobacteria bacterium
CAATCTGGCCGTTTCGATGTCGGCGATGTCTGCGGTCAGCGTTTCCTCTGCTCTGACAATATGAACATTAAACTTCTCTTCGATCAGCGCATAAAAAAGGTCTGGGATATGCAGGTCCTGGTCTTCCAGTCCTTCTACCACTTCGGCTAGCCACCAGCACTTTTCTACCAGAACCGGTTGGTCATTTTCATCAAGGCCAAGCCTTTCAATATAGATTAGCGGCGTGCCAATATTGACTTTCAGGTGCCTGCAAATTTCTGCGGTACCCGGAATCCGTGATCTTTTTGGAGTTACTTTTCGGATTCTTGCGGATTCTCCGGTTCCTGTGCCGTACGTAAAAAACCGAAACAAACTCCGGTCAAAATCAATTCTGGAGACATACGTTCCTTTTCCCTGGTGGCGGAAAAGCAAATTTTCCTGCTCCAGTTGATCGATCGCTTTCCGAACAGTGCCAATGCTGACATCAAGAAGTTCCGACAGCTGTGATTCTGAAGGGATCAGATCTCCAGGTACCCATTTACCCGATTCCATATTTTCACGAAGATGGGTTTCTACTTTTTTATATAGCGGTTTATCGGCCATGATGGAACGAATGATACCTCAAACAGTCGGTTTTGGTAAAAACTCCAGTTTCGGCTATTGTCGAATACCGTATCCTGATTTGAGCAGACGGAGATTAACAACGAATAGAATGACACAGAAAACAAGGATTAACGAGTATGAAATGCTCAGATTAATATCCGTTATTCCAAGAAACCCGTAACGGAATGCATTGATCATATACAGAATAGGGTTGACGTGAGAGACGGTTTGCCAGAATTCCGGAAGTAATTTGATAGAATAAAAAATGCCGCCAAGATAAGTCAACGGTGTAAGGACGAAATTGGGAATAATAGTTACGTCATCAAATTTTCTGGCGAACATCCCGTTCAGAAAGCCAGCCAGTGAGAAAAGCGTCGCAGTTAGAATAAGAATAGTAATCATTACCCATAAATTATGAATAGGTAAGCGACTGAAAAACAGTGATACCAGAGTTACCACGGAGCCAACCAGTAATCCTCTTAGGATACCCCCGCCAAGATATCCCATCAGGATGATACTGTCAGGAATCGGTGACACCTGAAGCTCTTCAATTGATCGTTGAAATTTTGCGCTGAAAAACGAAGATGAAACGTTCGCGTAGGAACTGGTTATAACCGACATTAGAATCAGCCCGGGGACGATGAAATCCATATAGGAAAAGCCTTCCATTTGGCCAATTCTGGGGCCGATCAGGTTGCCAAAAATAACGAAATACAGGGTGGTGGTAATAGCGGGCGGGAAAATAGTTTGTTGCCAGATTCGCATGAATCGGGAAACTTCCTTGTGCAGGATAGTCAGGAGTGCAACCCAGTTTTGCTGCCAGTTCATGGTTGTTATGCCTTGGGGGTTTCCCGTGATGGTTGGTTGGCGCTGGTGTCCGTTGCAGTTAATTCCATAAACAGCTGTTCAAGCCGGTTGGATTTATTTCTCATGCTGTGAACCCGGATATTTTCTCGAGATAATGATTCAAAGAATGAATTAATGCCTTCATTTCTCGGCACCATCACTTCAAGAGTCATACTGTTTCGCCTGGTCCATGTGTGGGTCGCGGAATTGGCTAGAGTGTTTGGCAGGTTATCAAGTGGCTGATTAAGATCCAGGACGTAGGTTTCCTGTTGGAGTTGTGCGAGTAACGCTTTGGTGCTGGTATTTTGCACCAGCTCACCTCCATCGATAATGGCAATATTGCGGCATAGACTTTCGGCTTCCTCAAGGTAATGAGTGGTAAGAATAATAGTGGTTCCCTGTTCGTTGATTTTGGTCAGAAAATCCCACATCGAGCGGCGGATTTCGATATCGACACCGGCGGTGGGCTCGTCCAGAATCAGCAATTTGGGCTCATTCACCAAGGCTCGGGCAATCATCAGCCTTCTCTTCATACCGCCGGAAAGTAACCGGGTGGGCTCCAGGCGTTTGTCTGTTAATCCAAGGGCATCGAGGTAGTGGTTAGCTCTTTCTCGGGCAAGATTTCGAGGTATTCCGTAGTAACCTGCCTGATGCATCACGACTTCCTGAGGAGATTCGAATAC
>JAIBDK010000056.1 GCA_024679435.1 Gammaproteobacteria bacterium
GGTTCTGGTCCCTTTGATTACAAAACTCGGCCCAGAAGGTATGAGGGCATTTGCCAAAGCCGGCACCCAGCTTTGGGCAAGCTATGGCTACACCACCGCGCAAGAGGGTCGCAGTTCCCCGGAGGTGGTCGAAATTCTCAAACAGGTTGCGGCAGATGGAGACATACCTATTGACGTCGTCGCCTACCCGGATGTATTAATCGATCGCGACTACATTTCTGAAAATATATCGAAAGAGTACACCAACGGAGTCCGGGTAGGGGGTGCTAAACTGACTATTGACGGCTCCCCTCAGGGATTCACTGCACTTCGTGACCGGCCCTATTACGATCCAATTGGTAACTATCCACCGGGCTACGCGGGATACGCCGCTGCCTCCATGGAGCAGACTCAGGATTCAATCCATTGGGCGTATAAAAACAACATCCAGATTATTACCCATTCAAACGGTGAGGGTGCTTCCGACATGCTTCTCGCGTCAATAGAGGCCGCACAGTCAGAATTCGGAACGCCTGATACTCGCCCAGTTCTGATCCACGGTCAGTTCCTGCGGGAAGATCAGGTCGACGATATGAAACGTCTCGAGGTATTTCCGTCTATTTTTCCGATGCATACATTCTACTGGGGCGACTGGCATCGCGATCATACTGTCGGGCCAGTCAATGCCGAAAACATTTCGCCCACTGGCTGGATTACCCAACGGGACATGATATTTGGCACGCACCATGATGCACCCGTGGCTTTTCCGGACAGCATGCGCGTTCTGGCGGCCACCGTCACTCGCCGCACACGCTCAGGCGACATTCTCGGTCCCTATCAAAGGGTCAATGTAATGACAGCCCTGAAGGCGATGACTATCTGGCCAGCATGGCAGCATTTCGAAGAAAACAACAAGGGCACAATCGAAGTCGGCAAGGTTGCCGATTTTGTCGTTCTCTCTGACGATCCGACCGTTGTCGATCCGGAATCACTCGCCGAACTGACGGTTCTGGTGACGATAAAGGACGACGAGGTAATTTATAAAGCTCCAACCGGTGTGACCAACGACCGATCAAAAGAGTGGCCCTTTAGCAAAAACCCGGTTGTCGCGCACCAGTTCCTGGACGCAATCTATGGAATGAGCCACCTTTAGCCGCAATTATTTTTGTCTTTTCCTTAAACAACTGGCTTTTTTTGAAAGCAGGTGACGGCCCAGATTAACCAGACAGGGGGACAAATGTGAGCTGAAAAACAATCCCTTTCCCTCCGGATACGCCAAAAACAGGCTTATGTTGAAAAGCTCACGATAAACCACAACCGTCAGGCTTCGCCATCAGTTATCGTCACTAAGACTTTTCAGAAAACTGACAAGGTCGTCAATTTCGGTCGTATTCAGGTTCAATGGCTTTAGTATTGATTGACCATCGGTGTGTAATCGATCCAGATCGATATGGGAATAGTGCCCTACGACGTCGTGCAATGTTTCAAGGCTTCCGTTATGCATATAAGGGCCGGTTTCTGCAACAGAACGCAGTCCGGGTATTCGAAACTGGCCGAAACTGTCGTGGCGTTTTCGCAAGAACCGGGTTTTATCGGCGTTTCCAGATTGCGGCTTATCATTATACTTTCCAAGTAAACTCAACGGGCTGGTTTTAACGTTCTCGATTCCGCTAAACCGTCCATTATCTACATCTTTTGAGGTGAAATAGGAGATTCCAGTTTCAGCAAATTCACCGTTTGTAAAATTCGGACCAAAATGACAAACGCTGCATTGCCCCCGCCCACTAAAGAGCTTCAAGCCGCGTTGTGCTGAAATCGGATACCGTTGCATCTGTCGCTGATCTCCCGAAAGCAACGCTATCCTGAACCGATCAAACGAAGTAACCCCGGTAATCTGAGTTTCAAGAAACGCAGCCATTGCTTTACCAACCAGAACCAGCATCTCTTCATCACTGGACTGTTGCACGGCTTCGCCCTGAAGTTCCATAAACCACCCGCCAAATTCCAGGTCAGATTCATGCAAGTTACGAACGGCCTGAACCCCATCCATTTCTGCGCGGGAAACAATAGGACGAATATTCTGCATCCACAGGCTGTCGGCATCACCACCCCACCCGAACCAGCGATTGAACGCAAGATTGGATGTTGTTGTGGTATTTCTAACACCGTCTTCAATGCCCTTGCCCAGAGACAACCCATCAACGAAATTGTTTTCCGGTACGTGGCAGGTAGCACACGATATTGATCCATCCCTCGACAACCGCAAATCCGAAAACAGTCGCGCACCGTAGACAATCGCCCGGGGATCACCGGAGAGACGATTGCTGGAATCACCTTCAAATACCGGTGGCCATGGTCCATGAGATTGAATAAAGCCCAGCTCTGTTTCCGTAAAAACAACAGAATCTTCAGAAATTACCGACAATGAGGCAATCAGCATCACCCCAAACACAATATGCCGGATCCTTGCCATCCTGCTCACACAATTAAACACCGAAAAAATAAATGTTAAATATCAACAAATGAATAGACATGACGCGTTCCGGCTTCGGATCCCAGACTAAATTCAAACCGCCATCGACCCGGCATGTGAAACAAAAAGCCCTGAGCAAAAAAATGCCCTGCATTGTTAGCGCTGACTTTTGGCTCATAGTTCATACCGTGGCCGTGAGCCGGCATCGAAGCATCAACGCCAAGTGTTCCCGACCAGGGCTCATCTCCGGCACATACCAAAAGATTCATAACAAATAATTCGCCAACCGCAATTTGAACCGGATCAGTACGGTAATGCACCACCACATTTTCATCTTCACTTGCGCCTTCTTCAGGAACCCCTACCGGATCTTCTGATATGAAGTCTTTGGGCACGTCCGGACAGTTCGCGTAGGCCGAGACAGATGCTGTCACCAGCACCAATATCAATGCTTTTAGTAAGTTCACTTTCCCAGGCTTTCCATCAATCTCTCAGCATTTTTCCAGGCGATGTTATGAGCGACCTCACTGGGCAGGTCTTGCAACCAGACGCGTGCACTGTCTGCATTTTCGATCACATAATACCAACGCTCTGGGGTATAGGTATCGGTACCAAGCAAAAATCGATCTGGATATTTGACAAAAAGCCGACGCCATTCACTCGTCACCCTGCCATCTCTCTCATGCTCAAAACGAAATGCCAGATCCGCCCAAAGATTAGGATACAGACTCAGCATTCTGTCTACTTCGCTACTGTTTTCAAAACCTGAATGCGCCCATAACACAACGGCTTTCGGGTTATAGGAAAATATGTTTTCCACTGCGTCGGAATCTGAATGAGCATGCAGAAATATACGATACTCTAATGCCAAATCAATGACGGCGCGAAGAACGGGCAGGTCAATATCATCACCAAAAGCATGAAACTCCCCAATGCCGGCATAATAGTTGCTCGCAAGCAGACTCTTGAGCATCCCGGGCACCGTTTCATCATACATCCATGAACCTAACTCACCGCGCTTTCGGTAAGGGCGTAACACCGGAACAATAAGCGCCGGATCCAGAGCATACAGTTTTTGTGTGCCCTGATCGCTGGAGCTGGAGACAAACGCTTTTCTCAACCCGGCCTTTCGGAGCAGGGAAATTGCTTTCTGCGGCGGTGTACGTTCCCATGCATCATGGGAATAATGGATATGAGCATCAACTAGCCCAGGGAAATTGTGTTGTGCCTGTGCTAATCCGTCGGCCCACCATAAAAGCGTTCCAACTATTATCAATACAAGATGCTTATATGCCGAATTTCTAACCTGTTTTCCGTCTGTCACTTTGTAAACAACCGAAGCCGTTGCTAACTATTTTATCCTCTCAAGAATACCGTCGAGTTCATCAAGAGAATGATAATGTATTACAAGTTTTCCTTTTTTAGCGCCATGCTGAATATTCACCTGGGCACCAATTCGAGTTGACAGCTCGTCTTCCAGTCTCGAAATATCCGCGCTCACCCCTGCCGTCTTCAACTTATCAACTTTTGTAGAACCCCCGCGAATCAGGCTTTTCACAAGTTGCTCAGTCTGTCGAACTGACAAGCCTTTCGCCCTTACACGAGTTGCAATCTCAGGCTGATCATTTTCCTGTAAACTCAGCAGAGCCCGGGCATGTCCCATATTGACTTCTTCAGATTCAAGCATCTCCTGAACTTTAGGATGCAGAGCCAGAAGACGTAACAAATTTGTTACCTGCGCGCGCGAGCAACCTACCGCCTCAGAAATTTCCTGATGGGTAAGTCCAAATTCATCCAGCAGACGATTATAGCCCCTGGCTTCTTCCATGGCATTGAGATCTTCTCGCTGAATATTCTCGATCAGACCGACGGCCATCGCTGTCTGATCTGTAATTTCCCGCACTACCGCGGGTACCGTCTGAAGCCCAGCAAGCTGCGCACCACGCCAGCGTCGCTCACCGGCAATGATTTCGTATTTTCCTCTGGCAACAGGGCGAACCAGCAGTGGCTGAAGTACACCCTGGCTTCTGATCGATTCGCCGAGCTCTGCCAGAGCCTGTTTGTCCATTCTGACTCTCGGCTGATATTGTCCTCGTTGCAACTGATCTAAAGGCAAGTCACGAAACCCTAAAAGATTCTTGTCACCCTCATTGGCTGGTTTGGCAAGCGTTGCCAAAGCTGGCTGAGCGGACTGATTTACCGAACCCTCCAGTGCCTGAGTGGCGTCCTGGAAGTCCCCCTGAGTTGTTGCTTTTACATCACCCAGCAAAGCACCGAGTCCTCTGCCAAGACGCGCTTTCTTTTTAACCATTATTCGGATTCTCCTGATTCAACGGAGGGGGTAACACGCTGTTTCCTTCGCAATAATTCACATGCCAGCGCCAGATAGGCCTGTGATCCTGCGCATTTTCGGTCATATTCCAGCACCGGTTTGCCATAACTTGGTGCCTCTGCGAGTCGAACGTTTCGAGGTATTACCGTTCGATAAAGACGATCAGGAAAGTGCTCCTGCAACTGCTGGGACACTTCTACTGCCAACCCGTTTCGGCCATCGTACAAGGTACGAACCAGACCCGATATGCCAAGCTCCGGATTCAATCCTTCTTTCACCAGGCCAATAGTTTCCACGAGACTGGTCAGGCCCTCCAGCGCATAGTATTCGCACTGCACAGGAATGAGAACTTCGTTAGCGGCAGTAAGTGCGTTCACGGTGAGAATATTCAACGAGGGCGCACAATCAATAAGAATAATATCGTAATTTTCCCTGACCACAGAAAGCGCATTTCTGAGTCGGTAATCATGTTGATCCAGATCGTTCATTTCCACCTGAGCGCCCGCAAGATCGGGATGTGACGGCAATACATCAAACCGAAACTCAGTGTGCTGAATAGCATTAGCAATGTCATCCTCGCCCAGCAAAACTTCATAAACCGTTGTCTCAAGCTCACGCATCGGAATACCGGAACCCACCGTGGCATTCCCCTGGGGGTCCATATCAATCAGCAATACGCGGCTACCGGCATGCGTCAGTGAAGAGGCAAGATTGATTGCTGTCGTGGTCTTACCCACACCGCCTTTCTGGTTGGTTATTGCAATTATTCGGGTCAATTTGATGATCTAGTTACTGATGTTTTTACAACGACTATTTAATATTGATTTCGATTCTTATTGCTGTGAAGCTTCTCAGAGTCTACCTTAATACGCTGCTTGTAAAACTATTTCCGGCTCGAATGACAAATCATTCGGTTATTTCAACCAACGGTCTATGATCTTTGGTATGACGGTCCTCTTTAGAGGCCTATCGCTAAAAGTCGATAATAACCAGATGCCGTTCAGCTTGCAGAAAGGGTACCGACAACTTTTGGGCCTGTATATTCATCTCGGCAAGGCGCGCATGATCAACTTTCAGCTGCTCTATTTCTTCAACAGGTTCCGCACCTTTCATAGCCACCAGACGCGTACCGTTTCCCAGCACACCTTCACACAGCCCCACCATATTTGAAAGAGAGGTAAAAGCTCTGGCGGTAAGCGTATCAAATTTTGTCTCTGACTTGTAATTTTCCACTCTGCAGTTTTCAAGGACAACGTTCTCCAGGCCCAGTCGCCCCTGAACATGACGCAAAAACTGCACCCTTTTCCCGCGACTGTCCAGCAGCACCACATCAAGTGCTGGCGCGACAATTGCCAGAGGCAAACCGGGAAAGCCCCCTCCCGTCCCCACATCCAGTAAACGTCCGGGTTTTACCCATGGGAAGATCGCCAGCGAATCAAGCAGGTGCTGCACAACCATATCTACCGGCTCCGTAATCGCCGTCAGATTGTGGGTTCGATTCCATTTTTCTAGAAGCTGAACGTGGGTTAACAAACTCTGTGCCTGATTCTCGTGAAGGTCAAGGCCAAGCGCATCGCACCCCGCCATTAAAACCTCTTTCACGTTTTCAGTCATAAGCAGAACCTATTTTAACAAAACCTTCCGCTTTCTCCACTTTTTAAACGTCCTACGGTGATTGTCAGGGTAGAAGTGTACTTGAAACATACTCTATTGATCAGGGTTATGTGGATTCCAAGATTCTGAAAAAATTAATTTGAGATTCAAAATGATCATTCATGTTTTAATAAGCGTCTCATAACTTGAACGACCGCCCTCTGACCATCTATACCGTGATTAATCACGGCCTCAAACATTGAAACATCTCATACAAAGAGCGCAGGAAATAATTACTCAAGAAGGGCCCGGCGTTCTCTTTCAACGGTTGACCTTACGACTCAAGGCGTTCCTCGGTGTTTCGTTTCAGGGGAATTACGACCAGGGCTATCAACACTGGCTTAAACAACAGTCTGAACTCCTGTCTCCAAAACAGTTGAACGAATCCTACGAAGCACTCCGTCTTCGCCCCATTTTTTCTATAATTATCCCTGTATATAACGTTGAACCCAAATGGTTACAACAAACTATAGCGTCAGTGAAAAACCAGTCGTATCCGCACTGGCAACTTTGCATCGTTGATGACGCCTCTACCAACAAAGCGATTACTCGATTTTTAAAGTCTGTTGAAGACTCTGATGATAAGATTCAAATAGAGTTCAGTGATCAAAATCGTGGCATCGCACTAACGTCCAGTGCCGCCCTCAAACTTGCAACCGGAGAGTTCGTCGGGTTGCTGGATCATGATGATCTGCTCACTAAGGATGCGCTATTATTCAACGCCATTGAGATCAATCGTGACCCACAAGTAGATCTACTTTACAGCGACGAAGACAAAATTTCACCCAGTGGTAAGCGTAGCAACCCTTTTTTCAAACCCGATTACGCCCCACAGCTATTGCACAGCCAAAACTATATTGGCCACTTCGTGGTCGCCCGCAAAACATTAGTGGATCAGGTGGGTGGATTCAGGCCTGGATACGATGGTGCGCAGGACTTTGACCTGTTGCTTCGAATAACTAATAGTACTCAGGCGATCAAACATATCCCCAGGATTTTGTATCACTGGCGCGAAATTCCAGGCTCTACCGCCACCGTCTTCGGGTCAAAATCTTATGCTCAACAAGCAGGCCGGATGGCCCTTGAAAAAAATTTTACTGACGGCGACGTCAAGGCAAACGTAGACGACGGCCCCTTTCCGGGAACGTATCAGACGACTTACAAAATCACCGCGACACCCAAGGTCAGCATCGTGTTACCTTTTAAAGATCAACCGAAACTGCTGGATCTGTGCCTGAAAAGCCTGTTCAACCAGACTCGCTGGGAAAATATAGAAGTAATAGCCATCGACAACAATAGCGAACAAACCGAAACTCATACGCTTATACAAAAATGGGAAGCCCAGAGTCCAACTGTTCGTTTTCTAACATATTCCCGACCCTTCAATTATTCGGCTATTTGCAACTTCGGTGTCACCGAAGCATCGGGTGAATTTATTATATTACTCAACAGCGATATAGAAATCACGTCCAGCAACTGGGTCGAGTCTATGCTTTCTTTTGCCCAGCTTACAGATGTCGGCGCTGTCGGAGCCAAGCTGTTTTATCCTAATCAGACTATTCAACATGCCGGTATCGTAGTGGGAATAGACGGCGGGGCAGGGCATCCTTACAAGAATTTCCCGGCCAATCAGCGCGGATATTATCTTCGGCTTAGCCTGGCCCAAAATATCACGGCTGTAACGGGTGCGCTTTTAATGGTTTCAAAGCAAAAATTTCAAGATGTTGGCGGGCTTGATGAAATAAATTTTGGTGTTGCTTATAACGACGTGGATTTTTGTCTCAAGCTTATGAAGGCTGGCTATCGTAATGTACTCAATCCCTACTGTCAGGCGATACACCGCGAATCCAGTTCCCGAGGCTATGATCTAAACGCTCAAAACCAGGTTCGACACGACACCGAAAAGCTTCATCTTCGCAAAAAATGGAAGGCCTTTTTTGAATCTGGAGATCCTTACTATAATCCCAACTTGACCCTCACCCGGGAAGATTACTCCCTTAACTTCAAAAAATTCTCAACGTAAATGCGACACCCAAATTCTTAACACGATTCATCTTTCTTTTGCCGGCTGATCGAAAAGCCGTTCTAGCTAGCCTGAGATGATCGGCATCAGATAGCGGTGTTAATTGTTACTCCCTTCGCAATTCATGACAAGAGCAATGCACGCCTCCGCCTCCCAGTGCGAACATATCATATTCAACTGCAGTTACAGCAAAGCCCTGCTGTTGAAGACTTGCATTAATATTCACGTTGTGGGCCATGGAAAGAACACGTCGATTTCCAAGGCTAACAATGTTTCCGCCCAGCTTTACACAATCCGCATAAGGAACAACAATTCGTTCGATACCGTGCTTGTCCAACCAGTCCATGGCATATCCGGGAAGAGCATCTTCACACACCAGCGCAAGCCCTTCCTCCAGCATCACTACCACCGCATCCATATGCACAAACTGCGGTGGAATCGGAACGATAAATGCTTCCCAGCCCTGATCGTGCATCCATCCGGCAACTTGCTCCGCGCCAGCTTTAGTTGAACGATCACCGGCCCAACCAAGCAATGAAACACCGGGCTTTGCGATAACAAAGTCTCCGCCTTCAAAGTGATCGGCGGTTACCCATTTCCAGATAGGTATGCCAGCATTACGATAAAATTCTGAAACCACGGAATAATCCTGGCGTCTTGGCGGTGTCTGGACGCTGGTAATCACCGCTCCCCAGGGCGTCATAAAGCTGGAATCTCTCGTAAATACGCTGCTTGGCAACCCTTCATCAGCCTCAACAAAATGACATCTCACTCCGTTTGCCTCGTAAACATCCACCATACGCTGATGCTGATGCAGGGCTTTATCCCTGTCAAACTTATAGCCCATTGTTTGCTGGTTTGCCTGATTTACGGCAGAAATTGAGTTAAGAGGAACCCAGCGAAAGTGGTCTGGTTTACCTAGAAGCACATCGGTTAACACCCCCGTTTGGGCATTGACGCCCCATGTCACCGAAGGCGTCTCCCGGCTCGTTATTCTATCTGTCGCTTTTGTCGGCATGACAACCTCATCTAAAGTTCAGGTTTAAAAACATATCTCACGTTTATAGCATTTTCTTTATCGTGGGCCAATTTAATGTAACGCATTACAAACACCTTACTCAATAAGAACGCCTCACGGGGTTCTTGATCCACGCCAACTCGCTATGACCAGCGGCTTTGATTGTTTAAGTACATCACTCAGGCGGTAGTGCTCCCATTCACATATTTTTATTTTTGAAAAGGTTTCCAGGCGCTTAACACAAAATAGGACGATTCGGTGTCGAACGGCAATGGAGATTGTTCAACCTAGAGCGTTGAGAGCCTTTGACCTGAACGAGATTAGCCAGCGCCTGGTAATACGCCATGTCATCCGCCAATCGATCGCGGGTATCATCAACGTCGCGATCTATTGTGTCTGTACAAATGCTATGTCTACTGAAAATGCGGTTCGTGGCAGACACTCTGGAAAGTTCAGTAGCGGGCCTGGGAAGTCCTTTTTGAAGGGTTAGGCTAGAACAAGCACTTAATTCAAAAGTCAAAACGGAAAACACAGCAACTTTAATATAGCTCGAGTCATCGCATAAAAGCCCTGATCCAAAATATCAGGTAGGTTACTATCGGAGCGGTAATTGCGACTACAACCGATTGTAAAATCAAACCACGGCACATTAACCATAAACGTCCCTTCTTGAAATACCGGGAGTAGCTGAACCAACCTGAAAGTACGCTCGATATAATTAGCGCAGGCAAAGAGTAGTACCATAACATGCCGA
>JAIBDK010000088.1 GCA_024679435.1 Gammaproteobacteria bacterium
ACTGCGGCATTTTCGGGTAAGCTTACCGAACATAATATAAGCGCGAATGTGATAGCGGGATATTATCATGATCATGTTTTTGTTCAGGCGTCAAAAGCAGAACTCGCATTGGCTGCACTTGAGGAGCTCTCCCTGTAAAGCAGCATTTATCTGGAAATAAACCACCTTACTCGCCGTTTCTTTATTAACATTTTATTGAAACTAAAATTTATATGATCAATATAGTTAGAGACTTTCAACCTGAAACAATGCTTTATGCTGGTGCAAAGGCAATTACAGCTTATAAAAAAGATGGCGTTATTTGTTTGCGGAATGTGTTTAATGAGGACTGGTTAGATACTATTGAAACCGGAATTGACCAGTATTTTATCAACAGGGAATCTAGCAATGACGCTGCTAACGTTCAGGTTAAACACAAAAATGATAAAGGGAGTTTCCACTATGCTACGTTGATGTGGAAGCAAATCGGTGCATTTCGGCAAATCATCTTTGAATCGCATGCCCCGGATTTATTTGGCAGCATTCTGGAAACACAGCGCCTCAACCTCTATTATGATTTCCTTTTAATAAAAGAACCCGGCTGTAAAAAAGCAATCACGCCCTGGCATCAAGACCATTCCTACTATTGCCTCAATGGACATCAGATCATAAATTGCTGGATCGCTCTTGACACAATACCACTGGAGACGTCACTGCGATTTGTGAAAGGCTCGCATGTTGATTACCCTGTTCATAAAGCCATCCACTTTGCACCCGGCGAGGAATACAACGGCGTCATCAAAGACCGTCTACTACCGCCTGACTTTGACAATTTACCCGATGTAGAGATAATTGCCTGCGAACTGAACCCGGGTGATGCCCTTGTCTGGAACTCAAGAATGTTTCACAGCGCTCCTGGGAATACGCTAGATCAGCGACGTGCCGCCCTGTCACTCAACTTTTGCGGAGACGACGTTACCTATTTTGATATCGCTCAGAATCCGGATCCCCCCATTCGTGGGGAAAATCTCGTGGATGGCGGCAATATAACCTGTGAGAGCTTCCCTCTATTGCGACAAGAAGGGTCGTTAAAAAATACTGCAGTTCAAAAAAAGCCAACAAACAACTGTAGGTAGATACGTCAGAGATAGCATTAGGCCATTTATTGCAGAAGGACTTGGAAATGAGGTGCTGTGGAAAAAATGATGAGGTCAAATGCCGGTCATTTATAATCAGTCACAAACATCGAAACGCCCTGAATCACCCTCTCATCATATAATATGAAATAAAAAACGGCTTTCCAAATGACGCCCGCCATCAATCTTCTGAAGAAAAATAATATTGCTCATCAGGTTCATGAATACACTCACGATGTTGCTTGCACGTCGTACGGCCTCGAAGCTGCTACTAAAATGGGCGTAGCAGAAGCCCGTGTTTTCAAAACACTGGTGTTGAACCTTAGCAACGGTGACCTTGTCATTGGCATACTCCCCGTCTCATCCCTTCTAAGCATGAAACTCATATCAAAAGCCGCGGGAGCCAAAGGTGCAACAATGGCTGACAAAAATACGGTTGAGCGATCAACCGGATATGTGCTCGGCGGCGTCAGTCCGCTGGGCCAGAAAAAACGACTCAAAACCATAATCGACCAATCTGCCGCAGCTTATACAACAATCTTTATCAGTGCAGGACGCAGAGGGCTCGAAATTGAGCTTAATCCTGAGGATTTAAAGCAGTTGACCTCTGCGACCTATGTCAATATATGCCAAAAACCGAATAATGGGATTAACTGACACTTTTTAGCAAGGTTGCAGTTAACCACTTAAACGCTTCTAACTTGATCCACACAGAACTACCGTGATGATCTTTTAGCGTTAAAATTACTGGGTCACAACAACCCTTTAAACTAAAAACATGCAAGATCTTCCTCATCAATATATCGTTGTCGCCCGCGCCATGCCTCACGGCGAAGTTAAAATTAATGCCGACGCAGTAGAACCTATCATCTCCGCACCCCCCGTTGAGTTTGGAGGCCCCGGCAACCGTTGGTCCCCGGAATCTTTGCTGGTTGCCTCGGTAGCGGACTGTTTTATACTCACATTCCGGGCCATCTCCAGAGCATCCAAACTCGAATGGGTTTCCCTTCAATGTGAAGCGAACGGGACCCTCAACAAAGCAGACGGTGCCACCCGTTTTACACGATTTGATATTCAGGCCACACTAGAAATATCCGGCGAGACTAGCGAAACAAAAGCTCATCGGATTATGGAAAAAGCAGAGCAAAACTGCCTGATTACAAACTCATTATCAGCGCCAACGCACCTCAAAGCTGAAATCATCATCAAGTAAGATGACAGTCCTGCTAAAGCGACACGGCTGATTTTTGACGTCTGGACGACAATGGATGATATATTTCCCTCCTGCAAAGCGCGACAGGTAACCATCAATACCGGCATTTAACCACGCCTCATCATGGCTGTTCTGAGCCTTTCTTTCAGCGGTTTTTGCCACTGTAACCGCTATTCTGTTAAAGCCGGAATTGTTTGGCAACCAGTCCGTACCAGTCTTTAAATTCTATCTCTCCCAAAACCTTCCTGTATTTGAGTCTCTCCGGTATCGCTACCGGCTTGTCCTGATTATGTTATTTCCGAGCTTTAAAATTCGGCAACGCATTTCAGGTTGCACCCATCGACAAGTTAAGCATTATATTGGCGGCTATTTTTAGTATGATTTTTCTCAGTGAACGGCTCACCCTGACAGACTGCTTAGGGGTACTTCTCATCGCTGCCGGGGTTATTCTTGTTGCGATTAAATAGCCCGGTCTCTAGCGCTCGGAAATATATTGAGTCGGGGTCATTCCCAGGCTCTGACGAAACATTGCGATAAAGGCAGACGGAGAGCTATAGCCGAGTTCAAGGGCCACGGTAGTAACCGAACTGTTTTCAGTAAGGCGTTCCAACGCCGCTAATAAAACACGCTGACGACGCCATTCACCAAATGTCATTCCAGTTTCGCTTTTAAATAACCGGGCCAGAGTCCTGGCGCTGGCACCCGCGAAATCAGCATGATCCTCGAGAACACGACGGTCCGTCGGGTCTTCAAGCAAGGCGCTAGTTACCGTGCGAAGTCTTTGGTCGGTGGGCAGCGGCAGATGCAAAGGCGCTTGCTTTGAACATCGTATACGATCCAGCAAAACCATCATCAAACGGCTTTCCGGGCTGGCCTCATCCCAGTCAGCAGGAATGGCTGCGGCCTGGAGAATAAGGTTTTTAAGCAACGCATCAACCGCCAGCACCGTACAGGATTCCGGCAACCCTTCTACGAGATGACGGGCCACATAAATACTGCGAAACTCTGCCGCCCCCACAGAATGAATGCTATGAGCAACCCCGGGAGGAAGCCAGACCGCCATTGCAGGTGGGGCAGTGAAGTGACCGAAGTCTGTTGAAATGTTCAATACACCTTTGGCGGAATAGGTAAACTGCCCCCATTCATGAGAATGGGGACGAAACGAATCACCTTTTCGCATATCCACCGCGCGGATCACTACGGGACGCGTCAGATATTCTGGAACGGTATCCGGTAATATTTGGCTGTTTTCCGACATTGATTGTCATTATAACGAAATACAGACGCCGGCTGCTCACTTATATTGCATCCACCAACATTTCTGGAGTTTTCCGTTGAACCGATTCGTACCCCGATTCCTGCACGGCCCCGAGGGCATGCTCATACTCATGTCCTGCGCCATGGCAGTTAGTTTGTATGGCTGGTTTACGCTGCTGAATAATTTTGTCGTGGAGCGCGCCGCTTTCACAGGAAAGGAAATCGGCTTTTTGCAATCCATCCGGGAAATTCCAGGCTTTTTGGCTTTCCTTGCGGTATTCCTTCTGCCTTTTATAAAAGAGCAAAATCTGGCTTTTCTATCTCTGGCAATGCTCGGTATCGGTACCGCCATTACCGGCTACTTCCCGACAGAAATGGCGCTTTATGCCACAACGTTTCTGATGTCACTGGGTTTTCATTATTACGAGACCATGAATCAGTCCATGACGTTACAACTGATCAGCAAAGCCGAAGCGCCGGTTCATTTAGCTAAACAGCTTAAGGCCTCATCGATTGGCACACTGGGTATTTTCATCATCATCATTCTCTGCTTTGATGAAAAAGCCCTGATTATGGTTCAACAAGCGCTGGGCATTGAAAACCCGTTTAAAGGCTTCGCACTAGGATTCAAGCCGCTTTATCTAATTGCAGGAATGTTTACTTTTGCGGTCGCGATTTTTTGCAAATTGTATTATCCGTTCTTTCCGGCAAAAGAAACCCAGCATAAAAACCTGTTTCTGCGACCACGATACTGGCTTTATTACGCACTGACTTTTATGGGCGGTGCAAGACGCCAGATCTTTATGGTTTTTGCAGGCTTCCTGATGGTAGAGAAGTTTGGCTATGACGTGACCACTATCACACTCTTGTATCTGGTTAACCTGCTTGCCAACATCTGGATTGCGCCCCATGTTGGTCGCTTCATCAAGAAGCTGGGCGAACGCAAGGCACTACTCATAGAGTATATTGGTTTAATATTCATTTTCGCAGGCTATGCCGTTGTCGATGATCATCGTATGGCTGCGGGCCTGTATGTTCTGGATCATCTTTTCTTTGCCTTTGCTATCGCTATCAAAACCTATTTCCAGAAAATAGCCGACCCCAGGGACATTGCCTCCACTGCTGGGGTCAGCTTTACCATCAACCACATCGCTGCCGTAGGCATACCCGCGACGTTTGGTTTTATCTGGATTGATGACCCGGGTCTGGTGTTTTATCTGGGGGCCGGAATGGCCGTTGTGTCATTGTTTCTGGCAATGATGATACCGAAAAATCCGACGCCCGGGAATGAAACCACATTTACCGCCAGCGCTTCTGAACCGGATTTGCAACACGCAAGATAGCGATCTCACCAGAACGTTTTCCGGCGTGCGCGCTTTACCATACTGAGAGCCTGCCGACGAATCTTCATGGGCGTGCCCAGGTTTGAATTGGGGCTAGATTGGCAAATTCTTCCGCATTCGTCAAAATGATAAATGAAACGGGCAAGGTCGAAATCACAACGCTGACAAGAGTATAATTCCTGATATCAGGTAAACTTTTTTTCCAAATCTATGAACCAGAAAATTGACAAACTGAGTGAACTCGGTGCAAATGATTTTGATCATATAGACGGAACCCTGATGCAGCATCTTGTTGGCACCCGAGATATTCTGGCTTCATGGGGCGCATCAATTGAATTACAGGATGCCGGTCTGTTTCATGCCTCCTATAGCACTGCAGGTTTCCGTAATCATCTTGTTGACCTGGACCGGCGTCAGCAGATTGCCGATATTATTGGTAAAAACGCCGAGCAGATTGTTTATGAATATTGCGCCTGTGACCGCGAAGTGTTGTATCCCCGACTGGGCATAAGCGGCAATCCTCAATTCGCCAATCGTTTTACCGGAGACGAATATTTTCTCGACCCTGTTTTACTCAAAAGCTTTTGTGAACTGACCGTCGCCAACGAAGTCGAAATCTCGATCGGCAACCCCGGCTTTGTTCAAAAACACGGCCCTGCCCGCCACGTAATATATCGTAATATGTCCACTTTACTGAGTGAGCCTGCAAACGCCGCTATCGAGGCTGTCTTTGGAACCAAAAAGTAATAAAGATTCGTTAGCCAATAACCACGCCAATCCATGCACACAAAATCACTCCTAGAAAACGCTATAAACACCGAAAGATGTTCTTGGCTTTTTGGCTTTCATTACGCTTTCCATGTCGGTCAACGTGGTTACAATTCAGCAGACCTGTTTTCTAGACATCATCAGGGTTATTCTGGTGTCTCTTAACGCCTTTCTTTATTCATTTTTTGCAGAAACTGCCGGTCTATGGGTGGTTTCGTCAACCCGACCTTTACAGAAAAACACGTGATACCCGACAAACCGGAAAAAGTACAGCTCGCCAGGGCTTATGTTGCCCTCTCCAACTCACATCATCTTGAACTGGTATTCGGCATGTTTACCGAAAAAGCCGTATATCAGTCAATTAACGTTGGTGAATTCAGTGGCATTGATGAAATTAAGGGCATGATGAAAGATTTCTTTGCAAGATTCCCGGATGTCTACTGGGATAGCCGGGCTTTTGAGTGCCGGGAAAACGGCACCGTTTGCTTTGATTTTGAATTGACTGCAACCAACATCCAAACCGGTGAACGAATAAGACGATCAGGCAGCGAAGAAATTATTTTTAACGAAACCGGCTATATATCTCGGCTGGTAGTTACCTGAAGATGATGCTCACTAATCGCGACCTCTTAGGCCCTATCCTCCGTCCACGGTCTACCGCCTACTAACAACCTCCTGCCAGATGAAACTGACACAACAAAACCAGTCACCCCTGCTATATGCCTGGCTCGGGGTCTACGGACTCATTCTTGTCTGGTCCGGAATCAACCCCAAAGACACGTTAACCTGGTTTCTGGAAGTTCTGCCTGCACTCA
This sequence comes from Gammaproteobacteria bacterium, assembly GCA_024679435.1. GTDB lineage: Bacteria > Pseudomonadota > Gammaproteobacteria > Arenicellales > Poriferihabitantaceae > JAIBDK01. The sequence goes on from JAIBDK010000088.1 coordinate 6,512, forward strand.
TCGCTCTGGGAATCTTGGCCTATAGCCGGAATGGATTTCCACTTACGCCACTTGCGTATTGCCTGATACTGGTTCATTGCATCATTCTTATGGTGGGTGGTCACTATACCTATGCGGAAGTGCCGCTTTTCGACACCCTTGCTGAAATAGCCGGCCACGAGAGAAATAATTATGACAAGATTGGCCATCTGGCTCAGGGTTTTATCCCGGCAATTGTGGCCCGAGAAGTACTGATTCGAAAAAAAGTGGTCAACGGTGCCCTGTGGACCAACGTGTTTGCCTTTTGCATCTGCCTGGCTTTCAGCGCATTTTATGAGCTGATAGAATGGTGGGTTGCTTTAGTCAGTGGACAGGAAGCTGATGCTTTTCTTGGAACCCAGGGTTATGAATGGGACACTCAATCCGATATGGGCTTCGCCGCTCTGGGGGCGCTTTTTGCCCTGGCCACCCTTTCCAAATTCCATAACGGACAGCTGGAAAAACTCAGGCACAGAAAATAACCTGCCTTGGCATATTTCCAGAACAATCCTGGACTATCTGTGTTACGCGCTTGAGTATTACCAACTAACACGGTATTTTATCCGCTCACACAAAGGAGTTTCCTGAACATGCAATTCGTTTTACTGGCTATCATTGTCGGCGCTCTGCTGTATCTATCGCGTTATTTTCCAAAAGCCGCTTTCTCCGTTCTCGGTGTGTTGATTCTCGGTGCCGTTGCCATTGTTTTCACCACCACCGATTTCGCCCAAAACTCGCGCTCGCGAATACCCATTAGTGATATCACTATTGAAAATCCGATTATGACCGATGCCTATGGGGGAGGCTATCGATTCAGCGCCCGGTTAAACAACAACAACCAAAGCATCGAGCTAAAAGAATCCATTATTAGCATTACCATGCTGGATTGTCCCGATGAAACGGAACAAGGTTGCACGGTTATCGGTCAGTCAGAACAACGTGTCGTCATTCCGGTACCCCCAGCTCAGGCCCGTGATGTTTCAAGAACCCTGTCTTTCAACTCCGCTAAGCCCGCAGGGTTTGTCAGGTGGCAGTTCAGTGTTACTCAAACCAGAAGTTGACCGGCACTTATATTGTGATTGCGCTCTCTCTGACTGTCCACGTTCTCGCCTCGGTAATTTGGGTCGGCGGTATGTTTTTCGCCTATGTGCTGGTGCGACCCGCGCTTGGCGCCATTGATCAGGGAACTCTCAACAGTGAACAACGTCTAGTTATTTGGGTATCGGTATTCAAGAGGTTTTTCCCCTGGGTCTGGCTATGTATCGTGATGTTACTGGCCAGCGGTTTTTTAATGATCAGTTTGATGGGTGGTTTCGCTAGCATTGGCAACCATGTCTATATCATGATGGGTCTGGGCGTTTTGATGATGGCCATTTTTAAATTTATCTATGTCGCTCCTTTCAAGCATTTATGCCGCGGCGTAGAAGAACAAAAATGGGAGCTTGCCGCCTATGCGCTGGGGACGATCCGCAAACTGGTTGCAACCAATTTGATACTGGGCTTTTTAACAATTGCTATCGCCATCGGCCTTTCAGGTCATATCTGAGTCTCTGTCTAATTTACGACACAACCGCGTGCACTTAATATTCAGAATGTACGGATTAATTGCTGGTTTGGCGATTTCTGTAATGCTGTCTGCCGCAATACAGCCGGTAATCGCCGCAGGTAATTCTCCAGAAAACGTTCCCGACTTTGTGCTAATGGATACCAATAACCAGCCGGTTGCTTTGAAGTTGCTGCGCGGAAACGTGGTGATGATCAATTTTTGGGCTACCTGGTGCCCGCCCTGTGTCGAAGAATTACCC
>JAIBDK010000462.1 GCA_024679435.1 Gammaproteobacteria bacterium
AAAAAGACATAAAGGCTAATAGCCGTTGTAAAACTAAAGAACATTTATGGCCCGTCGCAAAAAAATAAGCGCCAAATACACCACCATCGATTCAGAGCTGGATATTTATTATCAGGAATCAGGGTACGGGGATATTCCGATTCTGCTGGTGCCGGGATGGACCATGACAACGCGGGCATTTGAACATCAGCTGGATTTTTTCTCGACATCCGAAGACTATCGATTCATCACTTACGATCCCCGTGCACACGGTCAGAGCAGCAAAACAATTAGCGGGCATTTTTACGAACAACATGGACGGGATTTGCATCAGTTTATTGAGAATCTGGAATTAGACAATGTGATACTGGGTGGTTGGTCATTCGGCACACTGGCCACACTATCCTATCTCAATCAGTTTAAACATAATCACCTTCGCGGGTTTATCATGCTCGACGGACCACCACGGGCTACCGGCAAAGATAACAAAACCGACTGGGCAACATACCGATATGATGATGCCGATCATTTCCAGAAGTTCTTTACTCTGGAAAGGCTGACGGACAGCAAAAAGACTAATCGCGAATTTGCTCAGTGGATGCTGGAAGACAGATCAGAGAAGAATATTGAGGTTATTCTAAGCATGACCATTCAAACTCCAGACACCTCAGCGGCACTGCTTAATGCAACTGCCAATTTCCTCGATTATCGAGAAGATTTGATTAGTCTGGAAACTGCGCTCCCGTTGATATACATAGTCAGAGAGCAACAAAAAGAAGTGGTGTCACAATGGGCCAAAAACCATACACCATCCGCTCAGGTCACCGCCTTTGGCGAGCATATGATGTTCTGGGAACGGCCTCAGGAATTCAATCAGGTTCTTGTTGAATATGCTGACATGTGCCGTCGAAATTTCACACCGTAAAGACGAAAAGAACATCGTCGTCCTTCACACTCAGAGATGCCATTGCAACAACCCTTCACACCCTTCTGTCTGAAATAGAGGAATCCCCCGACTCAACCCAGACTTATACTCTTGCTACCGGAAATGTTTTGCGCCAAAGCTCGACTTGATACTTTCCATAATGAAACGGCTCAAATACATTATTGCCATTTGCAACAACAGCCTTAATAACAGATTGGTAATTAGGATTCACGAACAGCGGAATTGAATAGCGATCCCGTCCACTTCGGTTAACTACTCGATGCGGGGTAGATGAGAACAGCCCGTTTGACCAATACTGCATAACATTGCCGATGTTAATAACAAAGGAACCTTCAACAGGCGGGGCACTGATCCACTCACCACTTTTACTTTGTATTTCCAGGCCGCCTTCCTGATCCTGCCAAAGAATTGTGTAAGCCCCGGAATCACTGTGCGGCACGACACCAAGATTGGTTTCTGTAAACTCTCCATCTTGGGCCGGGTAATGATTTATTTTGAGCCTTGAAGTGGGGTTGTTAAAGTAATCTTGGAAAAAGCTCAATTCCAGCCCTAACGCCAGGGCAAATCCTTTTTGCAAAGCCCTGGAAAGCCTTCCCGATTCGATGAAATATCGATCCAGCGCCAGCCGTAGGCCTCCCTCGTCATTTGGCCACTGATTTGGCCCATCTAAAGGTCGGTCTGGGTTAACAGGCGTCTCGTGACCAATCCAGAAACCTTCCTGATGACTCGTGCCCGCCCAGTCTTCTCCTTCATAACTCCGATAGGACAAAGGCAAGTAGCCACGAATGCGGGGATCAATAGCAAGCCGCAGTTTTTTGTCTACTGGCTGACAAAAAAACCGCTTGCCCTGATCCACAACCGAATCGATCAGACTCTGCGCAATACCATGATTACACACATAAAAAAATCCGACATCTATACATGCCTCTCTAATTTCTTCGGCAACTGAACTCAACGCCGCTTCACCGGCCTTGTCGTCTATCAACGATGCAACATCGATT
>JAIBDK010000030.1 GCA_024679435.1 Gammaproteobacteria bacterium
AGCACTGAATGCGGATCACCTCCATTAGCTAACGAATAGAAAAATTCATTGTATCTATCAAATAACGCTTCATGACTGTCATGTCTGTGCAAAAGCTTCATCAACAACTCGTTAACATAATACCCACAATTAATTCCATTTTTATCGGGAAGTGGCAAAAAACCCTGATGCTCGATACTGGTAAGTATCGGTAATTCGCCTTTTCCAGTCCAGCTGATCAACAATGGCTTGAAGGGCAAAAACAATCCCTGTGACTGAGTCTTTCTCTTTCGACATCCTTTGCCTATGAGTGTAAGTCTTCCGTGGTCACGTGAGAAGATATCCAGCAGCAAGCTGGTCTCACTATAGGGCCTGCGGTGAAGTAAATAGGCGGCTTGCTGTTCTATCTTAGCTCGGGCCAACTCTAGTCCTCGCTGTAACCCAGCGAACGAAGCAGGTTTTCCTGATCACCCCAACCCTTTTTAACTTTCACCCACAAGTTCAGATATACCTTCTGAACAAAAGCTTTTTCCATTTGCACGCGGGCACGGCTGCCAAGTAGTTTTAACTGTTGCCCTTCTCTCCCAATTACAATTGATTTTTGACTCGTTTTTTCGACCCAAATAACAGCATCAATGTTCAATACTCCATTATCCCCTTCCTGAAACTTGGATATTTCTACAGCGATGGAATACGGTAGTTCCTGTCCCAATGCCAGAAATGTCTGCTCCCGCACAAATTCCGATGCCATAAATCTTTGGGAACGATCAGTAATTTGTTCTTCCGGAAAACCGGGCGGACCCGGAGGAAGATGGCGTGCAATCAGGTTCAGAAGGCCTTCACGATCTTTCATTTTAAGAGCAGAAACAGGAACAATATCAACAAAACTATGCAATTTACTGGACCGTTCTATTAAGGGTAAAAGCTCAGCTTTGTTCTTTAGCTTATCTATTTTATTGATGAAAAGCATAATAGGTGTTGACTTGGATTTCGCTTTTTCAAAAGCATCTCTCATTTCAACGGTCCAGCCCTTTTGATCAATCATAAAAATGATCAGATCTACGTCCGTCATACTGGTAATAGCCGTTCTATTAATAACCCGGTTGAGACTCTTTTTCTGGTCGCTATGAATGCCAGGCGTATCTACAAAAACCAACTGATAATCTGGTTGACTGCAGATTCCAAGAATACGGTGCCGTGTTGTCTGGGGTCGTCGAGAAATAATTGAAATTTTCTGGCCAACCAGTTGATTGAGCAAAGTCGACTTGCCAACATTTGGCGAACCGACTAGCGCCACATAACCGAATTTATGATTACTCATAACTCTTCAAGCTCCAGACGCTTTTCTATCATTGCGCCTTAGATGACAATTTCAACATCGCTTGAGCGGCAGCGGTTTGCTCAGCCAATTTTCTGCTTTTCCCAACTCCCTGAAACTCGTAATTAAACGCAGGAATCCGGCAAGTAACGGTAAACATGAGATCATGTGCAGCACCGGACTCCTCTACCACTTCATAAATCGGCAAAGCAAAATCCCGCTTTTGACAAAACTCCTGCAAGGTGGTTTTACTATCTTTCAACCCAGCGGGCTTAATAGACTCCAGCATATTTTTGTAAATCTCCAGCAATAACACCTCAACACTTGAAATCCCCCCGTCAAGGTAAACTGCACCGACGACAGATTCAAAAGCATCGGACAATACAGAATCGCGATTAAAGCCCCCACTTTTCAATTCACCCCCTCCCATTATCAAAAGTGGTTGCATTTCAAGGCTTCTTGCAATTGCAGCTAGCGTATTTTCTCTCACGAGGCTCGCCCGCATTTTAGTCAACGCACCTTCTGATTCGCTTGGAAAACGCCTAAAAAGCTTATCAGCAACAAAAAATCCAATGATGCTGTCACCAAGGAATTCAAGCCTCTCGTTGTTCGGACGGCCCACACTTCGATGTGAAAGAGCTCGTTTTAACAAACTTAAATTGTTGAATTGATACCCTAATCTTGACTGAAAACGATCAAGGTTATCCATGGGATATAAAGAACAAGCGGCTAAAAATTCCGGAACAAAAATCAGGTACCGGGTTTGGCAATCACGTGATTCTCAAAATCAAATAACAGACTGATATTATAGGCCAGCGGTACGACAAGCTCATAGTCTATGGATAAGTTTCTATTTCCATCAGCGTTTCTGACTTTAAATGCTTTATCCAGATTCACTATCTGATCTCCATAATCAATATTCAATTTTCGATTCAAAAGTCTAATCATTTTAGCTCTGCTCATTTCCATAATACGAGGCTCTTCCGTCAGCGACTCAAGTGCATTATGTAATTTTCTGTTATCGATATAAGGAGGAATACCGATCACCAACAAATAAGCGGTACACACCACCAGAACAGAACCCCAAATAAATCCCCAAAAGGAAAGACCGCGTTGCTTGTACTTATTTTGAAATTTCATATGACGCCACCATAAAAGTTATGCTTACCAATACTCAGAATAATATTATCATCAATTCGACCTCATACTTCAATCCAGTCTGACAATGTGATCAGAAACTTAATCTATAAAGTCGCCAATCCTGCTCCACTCTACCCCGCCGCCAGTCGTACTTTTCCAACTGAACCAAATAAAGAAAGCCCGGCCAACGACATGACTTTCCGGGACAAATCGCCAATATCGGCTGTCATTACTGTGATCACGGTTATCGCCCATTACAAAATAATGCCCTTCAGGAACGGTAACACTCTCAAGGTTCCGGGAATTTCGACTTTTATCAATAAGGATAGTGTGGCTTTCGCCAGCTATGGATTCACGGTATTGATCTGCGATCTGCCCCTTCATTTTCTGCTGTTTAAAAGCAAAAACGCCATCGGATTCAACCGATACCGTCACACCATTGATTGAGAGCTTTTTATTTTTATAAGAAAGCACATCACCCGGCAAACCGACGACACGTTTAATAAAATTAAGCTTTGGGTTAACCGGGTAGCGAAAAACCATAACATCACCCCGATCCGGCGTTCCCAGAGGAATTATTTTTTTATTGATAACGGGGATGCGAATCCCATATTGAAATTTATTAACCAGAATAAAGTCTCCAATGTACAACGTCGGCAACATTGAGCCTGAGGGAATTCTAAACGGTTCAACGATGAAAGATCGAAGCACAAAAACAATCAGAATAACGGGGAAAAGTGCCCGGGCATATTCGACTAAAATGGGTTGTTTGTTTTCGATACCGGCTGCAGGAAGTGCATTTCGCCCCCGCGTGATGAACTTGTACAGCAAAATAATACCGCCGGATACCAGCAACGCAAAAAATAAAATTAAAGAAAAATCCACATCAAATTCCGAGTTTTAAAGTTATAGTTTATTCGAAACATCCAAATATTAAAGATTTAGTCCCTGTCGACTTTAAGCACTGATAAAAATGCTTCCTGGGGAATTTCAACAGAACCTATTTGTTTCATCCGTTTTTTTCCGGCTTTCTGTTTTTCGAGCAGCTTACGCTTTCTTGTTATATCTCCCCCATAACACTTTGCGGTAACATTTTTTCTGAGAGCTTTTACGGTTTCTCTGGATATAATTTTTGAGCCGATCGCCGCCTGTATGGCCACATCAAACATTTGTCTCGGGATCAGTTTTCGCATACGACTTACCAGGTCCCGAGCCCGATACTGACTTTGTTCCCGGTGCACCAGGACCGCAAGCGGATCCACCTTCTCGCCGTTAATCAGGATGTCTACTTTAACCATGTCTGCCGGCTGACTTTCGATAATTTCATAATCCAACGAGCCATAACCTCTAGACACTGATTTGAGCTGATCAAAAAAATCAACTACCACTTCCGTCAATGGCATATCAAATTCGAGCATCACCTGACGACCGTGATAATGAATATTTTTTTGCACACCGCGGCGTTCTACGCAAAGTGTCATTACCGCGCCCACATACTCATTTGGCAACAAAATCCGGGCTAGAATAAAAGGCTCCATGATCATTTCAATGCTGGAAAGATCGGGAAGTGCTGCAGGATTGTCAATCTCGATTACATCGCCATTTTTCTTTCTGATTTCGTATACTACAGTAGGTGCTGTTGTAATCAGATCGAGTTGATATTCGCGCTCAAGGCGTTCCTGAACGATTTCCATATGCAGCATTCCCAGGAAACCGCAACGAAAACCAAAACCCAGCGCCTGGGACGATTCTGGTTCAAAAACCAGAGAAGCATCATTTAAGCTGAGTTTATCCAGAGCAACCCGAAATGCTTCAAAATCAGCACTGTTAATAGGATAAAGCCCCGCGAAGACTGTTGGCTTTACTTCTTTAAACCCACCCAAAGCCTCAGTGGCGGGTGAATTTGCCAATGTCACGGTATCTCCAACTTTGGCCGAGTGAATATCTTTTAATCCGGCAATCATAAAACCAACATTACCCACGGTAAGTCTGGATACTTTCTCCGGTTTCGGGGTAAAGACACCAACATTTTCAACCAGAAAATCTCTCCCGGTGGACATCATTCGGATTTTTGTTTTTGCCGCTTCAAGAGAGCCATCCATGATCCTGATGAGAGAGACCACCCCTAAATAATTATCGAACCATGAATCGAGAACAAGCGCTCTTAGATTTCCATTGACATCTCCAGTCGGCGGCGGCAAGAGGTGGACAATTTGTTCCAGAACTTCCTCGACCCCGATTCCGGTTTTTGCACTGACCGATAACGCCTCGGTACTGTCGATACCAATTACATCCTCTATTTCCTGTAAAACACGATCAGGCTCTGCAGCCGGGAGATCGATCTTATTTAGAACGGGTATCACAGTCAGTCCGAGGTCAACAGCCGTATAACAATTAGCGACGGTCTGGGCTTCAACACCCTGAGCAGCATCAACGACGAGCAGTGCGCCCTCACAGGCACTTAAGGAACGAGAAACTTCGTAAGAAAAATCTACGTGCCCTGGTGTATCGATTAGATTCAGCTGATAGGTCTTCCCATCTTTTGCAAGATAACTCAAACTAACGCTTTGAGCCTTAATGGTAATACCCCTTTCTCGCTCGATATCCATAGAATCAAGAACCTGTTCCTTCATCTCCCTTTTTTCGAGACCTCCACATACCTGAATAAATCGATCCGCCAGAGTCGATTTGCCATGATCGACGTGGGCAATAATGGAGAAATTGCGTATTAGCGCAGGGTCGTGATTGACTGAGGCAAGTAGAGACATAGAAACAGTATTCAAATCCCTTGAACACGGGGACAGACATTAGCGGATTAAGTTAGTTGTTCTAAAGAATATTCTGATGGGACTGTGAAATAGTCATTCTGGTTACAGCACTTTTAAGACAGAGCGGATTCTACCTTTTCCTCAGTTTGAGTGCGCGAGTATTTTACCACCTACTGGATTTGCCGAAGTTTAACGGAATAAGGCAAACTAATCATTATATTACAGAGATTTGATGACGCTTTAGAACCTTATTGACTACTTCTCGACGGTTCTCGTATAAACTCGTGATTTGCTCACCGTAAACCAGGGCTAATCGTGACTCCAGTTAATAAAATACAAAGCACTACTCAAACACAACCAGAATCACTGCGTTCTGACGTCAGATTATTGGGAAATCTTCTCGGAGAAACCATCAAGAAACAACATGGCTCCGCACTGTATCAACAGGTAGAAGAAATTCGTGCGATTGCCAAGAAAGCCCGAGCTGGAGACTCAAGCCAGACACAGAAAATTATAGATATACTTTCAGGACTTGCATCTACCGAGCTGTTTAATCTTGCCCGCGCGTTTACACTGTTTCTTAATTTAGCCAATATCGCCGAACAGCATCACCAGATCCGACAACGAAGAGAACTTGCAGTTTCAAAATTTACGTTCAGCGAAAATAGTGACGAAACAACTGATTCGCCGCATCCTGGTAGTTTCCTGGAATCTGAACTTAACAAACTGGTTAGTGTTGGCATTGATCCTGACCAACTTCATGAACAGGTGTGCCGTCTCAATATTGAGCTTGTTCTTACGGCTCATCCTACAGAGATTTTACGGCGGAGCGTATCATCAAAGTTCCTCAGAATTGCCGGTTTGCTGGAGCAGCGGGACCGAAAGGATTTGCTCGATTCCGAGAAATACGAAATCCGGCTCGCGCTTGAACGTGCAATCACCGAAGTTTGGGAGACTGATGAAATCAGGCGTCTTCGACCTACGCCGGTGGACGAAGCGAAAACTGGATTAGTATGTATCGAGCACTCTATTTGGACCGTACTGCCTAAAATTCAGAGGGAACTGGATCACGCTTTGCTTAAACTCACAGGAAAACGACTTCCAATAGATGCCGTACCGATACGTTTTGGGTCGTGGATGGGAGGTGACAGGGACGGAAATCCGAACACCACTCCCCGAGTTACCTCGCAGGTCTGCACCCTAACCCGGCTTAAAGCTGCAGAGTTATTCTGGACGGAAATCGATGAGCTTCGGCGTGACCTCTCCATGAGGAAATGTAATCAGGAATTGCGAGACCGCGTTGGGAATGAAGCACAGGAACCCTATCGAAGTCTGCTGGAACAAGTGCAGTCTCGCCTCAAAGCAACGATAAAACATCACAGTAAGCTGCTCGAGGATTACAATCGGTTAGATCAAGCAACCGGACCCGCTAAACCCAGGCAGAAGATCTATCATTCTACAGAAGAACTTCGTAAGGAGTTGATGCTTTGCTACCGCTCTCTGATAGATTGCGGTGATGAATTAATTGGCGAGGGAAGACTTACCGACGTCATTCGTAAACTTAATGTCTTCGGGCTGACAATGTTCAAGCTTGATATTCGACAGGAAGCAGGCCGGCATTCTGACGCAGTAAATGCAATTACTGAATATCTTGATCTAGGCAGCTATCTTGACTGGGACGAACCCAAACGACAATCTTTTTTATTAAAAGAACTTGCCAGCAATCGGCCTCTCATTGCCTCTACCTTTCCCGGACCAGACGACGCGTCTGATGACGTTCGGGAGGTTTTGCAAACATTCAGAATGCTGGCGGCGGAAAACCGCGAATCGTTTGGTGCGTACATTATTTCTATGGCTTCTCAACCATCAGATGTTCTGGCAGTCGCGTTACTGCAAAAAGAGTGTCGTGTATCAAACCCGCTTCGGGTAGTACCATTATTTGAACGACTCGATGCACTGGAAGGGGCATCCGACTGCATGGAAACGCTATTCAGCGCAGCCTGGTATAAAGAATATGTTAAAGGGTCTCAGGAAGTCATGATTGGCTACTCGGATTCTGCCAAAGATGCCGGAATTTTATCCGCTGCCTGGGGTCTATATCGGGCACAAGAACAGCTGGTCGGAATTTTTAAAAAGCATAAAATAAAACTGACGCTCTTTCATGGCCGCGGAGGAACGGTGGCCCGGGGCGGTGGCCCGTCTTATGAAGCCATACTTTCGCAACCTCCCGGCTCGGTTAACGGGTCAATCAGAATTACTGAACAAGGCGAGGTAATTCAAGCAAAATACGGGCTTCACGGAATGGCCATGGAAACCCTACAGGTCTATATCGGAGCCGTTCTTGAAGCGACCCTGACACCACCACCGATGCCGCAGAAAGAATGGCGTGACCAGATGAAGCAGTTGTCGCAAAATGCAGTAACTGAATTTCATGAGGTAGTGCGCCATCATCCAAACTTTGTCCCGTATTTTCTTCAGGCTACTCCAGAGCAGGAAATCGGCAACTTAAAAATTGGAAGCCGTCCCGCCCGCCGCAGAAAAGGGGGTGGAATCCAGCATTTGAGAGCGATACCCTGGATATTTGCATGGACCCAGACTAAATTGCTGTTACCCGCATGGCTTGGAGTCGGATCGGCGCTCGGAAAAGCAATAGAAAACGGCGATCGAAAGATTTTGCAGGAAATGCAACAAAATTGGCCGTTTTTCAAAGCTACACTGGATTCCATAGAAATGGTCTTCTCCAAGGCTAATCCCAACGTATCCGCAATCTATGATGAACGACTCGTTGAAGACAAACTAAAACCGTTGGGCGTAGCCCTTCGTGAAAAGTATAACAACACGGCATCACTGTTACTGGATATAACCGGCCATCAAGTGCCTCTCGAAAACTCGCCAATAGTGCGCCAATCCGTTAACGTCAGAAATACCTATGTCGTCCCGCTGAATTTGCTACAGGTCGAACTACTGGCGAGGATTCGGGAGGAAGAAGATGAAACAGTAATGAACGCCCTTCTGGTTGCTATAAATGGTATTGCAGCTGGAATGCGGAATACAGGATAGACAAAATCATATGTGTATCGAAGCGTCTATCTACAAGTCTGGTTCGTGGCAAATTCTCTCCAGGACAGGGGGAATTTTGTCGCCCTCATTTTCACCAATAGCGAGATATACCAAGGAGATTATCATTCGCCAGTTACAGACTAAGAGGTTCGGTAAATTCATGAAACTTCAAATTATCATTACCAAATACGATCACCCCTCCTGTAAAATTTGAAGAAAAAATAAAGTAGTTACCCGATCTCTTCTTTCAAAATACAAGTGTTTAAACAGGATTTTTATATGCCATTTTCAATATCCGGAAAGAAAACGTTGATTACCGGCGGTACTGCCGGCATCGGTCTGGCAACAGCGAGGCACTTTGTCGACCAGGGTGCAAGAGTAATCATCAGTGGCAGGCGATCTCAAGGTGGAGAGATTGCCGCGCAATTGGGTTGTCATTTTATTCAAGCCGATATGACTTTACCGTCGGATATTGAAAACCTGTTTTCCGAAGTTTCAAAAACAATGGGTAAACTGGACGTTGTCATTAACAATGCAGGGATAGGCGGTGAGACCTGCCCGCTAGTCGATGCTGATATGGGAATTCACGATGAAGTAATCACCATTAATCTCAGAGCCGCTTATCAGGTTCTCAAATTGGCAACACGCTGCATGAACCAAAACGGCTCCATTATCAATACCGCATCCGTATCGGGTATGGAAGGCGAAACGGGGTTATCCACATATTGCGCAAGCAAAGCAGCTATTATCAATTTGACCAAGACCGCGGCATTGGAACTGGCGTCGCATAAAATCCGAGTGAATGCGATCAGTCCCGGACCGATAAAATCCGAAATCTGGGCGGGAGAGGATCCGCTAGAATGGTCTGAACTGGTGATCCCGCTTGGGCGCATTGGAGAACCCGAAGAAGTGGCAACGGTGTTTCATTTCCTTGCATCAGATGCCGCTCGCTATATCACCGGAGCAAACTTGCCTGTGGACGGTGGTTACATGTCTGGAAGGTCAGAAAAAGTTTCCAGACTGATAGATTCCGCGCTTGAATAATCTACGGGTTAATAGTTTATCTATCAATTGGCTCGCAAAAATCCTGCAAAATATCCAACCTGACATTCCCGGGTCCAGAGCAATTCAGTTTCGCGTATAATCTGAAAACTAACTCATCTAGATCGACGTTAATTGGACTCCCTCTATCCTGCCACCCGTGAAGCATTTGCCCTGCTAATGTCAGGAGACCCTGATCTATGGGAAATAGTGGGCATCTCTTTTCAGGTATCCGGCACCGCAATTTTAATTTCCGCTCCAGTAGCCCTGCTTATCGCTTTTTCCCTGGCTTATTTTAATTTTCCTGGTCGCCGTGCACTTATTTCTCTGTTTAATACATTACTTTCATTTCCGGCTGTGGTAGTCGGTTTGATTATCTATATATTGTTATCCAATCAGGGCCCATTGGGTAATTTTCGACTATTATTTACTCAATCGGCAATGATTATCGCTCAATGCGTTCTTTGTCTGCCAATTCTTATCGCAATGGGGCACGCTGCATTCCAGTCTGCGGACCAACGTGCCTGGGAAACAGCCAGAACACTTGGAAAGTCTCCGTTTGGCGCATTTTCACTAATCGTTCTCGAAATTCGCTTTGGCTTGCTAGCCGCCCTGTTCTCAGGATTCGGAAGAATTATTGCGGAAGTAGGAGCCTCAATGATGGTTGGCGGAAATATTCTGCATCATACCCGTAACATTCCTACGGCAATCGCCCTCGAAACCAGTAAAGGAAATTTCTCACAGGGAATTGCATTAGGCATTGTTCTAGTCGTTCTGGCATTTGTGTTAAACCTGCTACTCCAGCATTTTCAAGGTCGAGGAAAATTGGCCTTATGATTTCATCAGGACCCGTTAGCTTCTCAGCTATCTCTCACTCTTTTGGTTCCCGAAAAATTCTTGATAATCTGAGTATAGATCTTGAGCCTGGAAAAGTTGTGCTGCTGTCTGGCGAAAATGGCTCAGGGAAAACGACCCTGCTACGAATACTTGCAGGGCTTTTAAAACCAGACACGGGTTATGTTGATACCGGTTCTGGACTGCTTTCCTGGAGAAAATCAAGAGCAAAATTGATCAGCAATTTTATCTATCTTCATCAAACCCCTTATATGTTTGAAGGTTCTGTTTATCGCAATCTGTCAATCGCAACAAGCTGCGTGAGAGGTTATGAAAATCGCAAAAACCGCGTGTTAGATGCAATGGAATGGGCCATGCTAGGCGGACATCGATTTGCTGAGGCAAAAACATTATCTGGCGGCCAGCAACAACGAGTTTCCCTGGCCAGAGCATGGCTGCGTCAACCCCCCTATATTTTGCTGGACGAACCCACAGCTAATATGGACTCTAAATCTGCCCGCCGCACCCTGCAGCTCTTGGAAAAGCTGAAACACACCAATATCGGTCTGATTATCTCAAGCCACATTCAACATCAATTCGACAGCCTTGCTGATGACCATCTTGAATTGAAAGATTTTCAGCTATCATTTCTTAACGCACGCCAATTTAGTGGAAATGTTACCCCTATTTCCAGAGACCGAGAGATAGTTTGACTACCATTCCAGACATTCCAGCAGAATCCAACACTGTCAAACCGGTTCCAGATTCAAGCAATATTACCGGATTAATTCTTGCCGGTGGTCGAGCTTTAAGAATGCAAGGTCAGGACAAAGGGCTGTTAACTATCAAGGGAATACCCTTTGTCTCTAAAATTGCAAACCAACTTGAACCCCAGTGTAAAACGCTGATCATAAACGCAAATCGAAACATGCAGAGCTATGCTGCCACAGGATATCCGATTGTAAAAGATACCTTGTCTGGATTTCAGGGGCCGCTAGCGGGGATGTTATCCGGCCTTAAAACAATGAAAACCGAGTGGATGGTTACTGTGCCGTGTGACGGCCCTTTTTTGGAAAAAAATTATGTCCATCGGATGGCCGCAGCCATATCTGGGGAATCCGTTATTGCCATAGCAAAAGCAGACGGCAGGTTTCAGCCGGTATATACTTTGATCCACTACTCCCTGCTTCCCAGCCTTGAAAAATATCTTTATTCTGGGGAGCGAAAAATTGATCGCTGGATTTTTCAGCACAACTACAGCGAAGTGGATTTTTCAGATAGTCCCAGCATGTTTGAAAACATCAACACCCCTGAACAGCTTGATAAGATAAACGAGAGTTGAAGCAGGTATGCTGGCACGAAATACCTCATGCCAAAACTTCGCTGATCATCCATACTCTTCTTTGAAGAGCAGTTACCCTAGCCCTCTTCGTGGGCAAATGCTACGGTAATTCGTCGATTCTGTTTGCCCTTGTTTTTGATACTTTCCACCACTATCGGGCCTATTTCTTTGCTGTTAGAAACATGCGTTCCACCACAAGCCTGCAAGTCAGCGTCACCGAATTTCACAAGCCTGACGTCTCCATCCCCTGTAGGCGGTGCGACGGACATTGTACGAACAAGATCAGGATTGCTGTTCATTTGTTGCTCAGAAACCCAGCTCAGGGTCATAGGATGGTTACCCTGAATTACTTCGTTAAGGCGGTATTCAAGATCTTCTCTTGTCGGTGGCTCAGGCAAATCAAAGTCCAATCTGCCACTGCCATCCCGTATCGCTCCTCCCGTAACAGGATAGGGAACCGCAACACATAACATATGTAAGCAGCTATGCATTCTCATTAGACGATATCGACGATTCCAATCAATTTTCAGTGTAACGATCTGATCAACCGCCGGAATCTGGGAGTCTTCTGAAACAACATGAATAATATCACCTGACTCCTTATCTTTGCGGCAGTCAATAATAGCAGCCCCAACCGCCCGTTCAGATTGCCCACTGAACGTTCCGGTATCACCGGGCTGCCCACCCCCCACGGGATAAAACACGGTCTGATCTGTAGAAAACCCATTCTCAAATATCCGTGAAACGCGGGATTCACAGCTTTTCAAATAGCCGTCTTCTCTAAATAATTCTTTGGTCATTTAAATTTGTTCTCGCGATAAAAATATGATCAAAATCATGTGATAAATGATAGATATCAAAACAACCCTCAGCCAATTAGGTGCCAACCGATTATAGTTGTCATTCCATGAGCTGATTATTAATCTGAATCAATCATGGACTCGGCAATTTTATGTCGAACTCTTTCAGCGACTTCAACAGCCAGAAGCCCATCCTCACCGGACACCAAAGGCCGGATATTGTTGGCTATACAATCTGCAAAGTGCGCCAGCTCAGCGTTCAGTGGCAACTGCGCGATAACTTCAATATCACGATGCTCAAGTTCTGGAAATTTACCACCCTCAGGAATATCTCCAAGCTTAACTTCTTCAAGTTGCTGATCGGCAAAATTCAGCCCCAGATACCGTTTCTGTGAAAAAACCCGAATTCGGCGAAACTGGTTTCGGGAAACCCGGCTGGCGGTTACGTTGGCCACT
>JAIBDK010000395.1 GCA_024679435.1 Gammaproteobacteria bacterium
TCTTAAAGTAGAATAATTGTTCTGCAATTGAGCCCGATAATCGCATTGAGTTGTCAACCCGGACCTTTTACTCCCTTAACCACAGCACTTCTTCGCCAGATAGTTGTTGAACTGCCACAGGTTTCTTTCAATAGGATGATAGGTTCCGGTGGGTAAAATCGGTGAACGGGAACCGCTATGAAGCGCCTCTACCAAAATTTTGTCTTCATCGTTAGCCACATCGATATAGCCCTTAAATTCCTCCAACCACGACTCGAGTCGGTCTGGCGCTATATCCTCGAGCACCTCCGGAGGAAAAGCGACACCCCAGGTTGCCCGCATCTGGTCTGTGCCTGCAGGCTGAACCGTTATGTACCAAAGATAATCCGGCATCAGCGTTACCAGGTGACAGGGGTATATACAAAAATCAATCATCATTCGACGCCATTCCCCTTTGAGCCTGTGGTTGTTCGGGTGAGCCGCCCCGGGCCCGGTCTCCAGCGGCTGTGGCGCCCGATGATAACCATAATAGTGACTGTCTTCTCCGCAAATATAATCTTCCAGAGGCTTGTTATGCTGAGCAAACGTCTTACCGTGGGCGACGGGGACATGATAGCTCTCAGTAAAGTTTTCGATAAGATTTTTCCAGTTGGCATTCCAGACCATGGTTTCACGGATCAGAGTCTGATAACCGGCCATATCGTATCGACCGACCACCGATTCCTGAAACGGCGCCAACACATCATTCAGTCGAGTTGACGGCTTCTCTGCCAGAGATACGTAGACAAAGCCTTCCCAGATGTCGAGTTGCAGCGGTCGAAGCCGGTGTTGTGATTTATCAAAACCTGATTTCATTTCCATATTGGGCGCACCGATAAGCTGGCCGGCGTTGTCGTAAGTCCAACCATGATACCGACAGGTAAACTTTTTAGCAGACCCTTTTTCACGGGGAACCAGACACGCAAAACGATGCGCGCAGGCATTGACGAAAGCGCTAACTTTTCCATTTTTCTGACAAACCACAATAACCGGAACTTCGGCAATTTCATGGGTTATAAAGTCTCCAGATTTGGATACTTCGTCCTCCCGGCATACGCAAATCCATTCCTGAGTAAATATCTTTTCGCTTTCGTGTTGCAGGAACGCCCTGGAATGATTAAGTGCAGCAGGAACAGGCACCGCCTGATCAAACGGCAGGTTTGCTGCACCCTTTAAACACTCAAGCACCTGCTTTAAAGGCATCGATGTATTTGGATTATTGCTCATAGGTGTAACCGAAGCTCAAATTAGGCTATCGCTGATCAAAATCCAAAGAAACAAGTTGAATTTGCTTTCATCAACGGTTTATTGGCCTGATTGTTATTGGTTTTCTGCGGGCAGTCAATCGACTCCAGACTCGGACATACCTTCTTATACGACTCGCTTTAACTGCATACCTGGCTATCCAGATAAACCCAAAAACCCCAAGCAACGGCAACCAGATACGAACCACCTCCTTCTTAATCACATACATACCCCAGTAGTTAAAAAACCGTTCTATGCCAATAGGTGATACCGGTAACGGTCGCCAGGAAAAGAAAAACCGCTGATCCGTGAAAGGCCATCCGATACCCACTCCGAGCCCGCCAAAAGTCATGGCATCAAGAAGGGCGTGGGAAATCATCGAAAATGACAGAAACAAAAACACCGGAACTGAACGATTCTGCGGCAGCTTGAAACAGCAAACCGCTACCCATCCACAACAGATTGCAAAAACAATGGAGTGCGTAAAACCTCGGTGGCCCCACGGCGAATGATAGGCTATCCCGTGGGCAAACCCGATCACATCCAGATCCGGGAGAATTGCAAACAGGATACCCACAAGCAAAACACGAGTAGAGATAATATTGCGACCCAACGCAAGCCCAAGACTCACCGGAACGATGGCATGGGAAAAAACCGTAGACATTAAGCTTAGAAACCTGTTGCTAATCGGATATTAGACACTAGAAACCCTGATAATTCATCCCCTTCGTGAGCTATAAAGACCCCGACCCTCTGCACGTTACCGCTACATGCGCAATTGTGATCGCTCATTTGATAAGGCAGAATCTGGCCTGTTAACCATTGGTAATAAAAAATCAAATGAGCGCTATCGAAGTCAACTATCGCATTCAGGGAAACGGCCCGCCCCTTTACATGGTCCACGGCATTGGCTCCCGCAAAACCACCTGGGACAGCCTCATTGCAGCGTTGCAGGAGCACTTTACCTGCGTGAGTTATGATCTTCGTGGTCATGGCGAAAGTCCAGTTCCGGAAACTCCCTATTCACTGGATCAGCTGGTGGAAGACCTCGATGCATTAAGAATAAAACTCGGGCACAATAAAATTCATATCATTGGACATTCTCTGGGCGGAATGATTGGGCCCGCTTATGCCCGGGCACACCCTGTCAATACGTTAAGTGTTGGTCTGCTGAGTACCGCCGCCGGACGAACCGACGAGGACCGGGCAAAGCTCAACGCCGTGGGAGAGGCTATGCGCAGCAAAGGCGTTATCCCGGTGATCAGTGCTCTGGTTGAGCGGTGGTATACCGATGCGTTTATCGCCCGACGCCCGGATTTGATCGAGATGCGGATTAAACAGGTCAGGGATACCCCGGAGGATGTGTTCCTTAGTGTTTTTGATATTTACGCCACCACCGAAATGGCGCCGTGGCTTCACGAAATAGAATGTCCGTGTCTGGTTTTAACCGGGGAGCTCGACGGTGCCTGCAACCCGAGGTTGAATCAATTCATGGCAA
>JAIBDK010000037.1 GCA_024679435.1 Gammaproteobacteria bacterium
AGAGGATAAAAATTAATGCTGACCTGGCTATTCAATAATTTGTCTTATGACTACAGTTTTTTTAATGTATTTCGATATCTGACTTTCAGAGGTATTTGCGGTGTACTTACGGCGATCGGAATATTTTTTGTGTTCGGTCCTGCGATGATTCGAAAACTGAGTTATTACCAGATAGGTCAAACCGTTCGGGAAGATGGCCCTCCGACTCATTTCAGCAAGGTAGGGACGCCGACCATGGGTGGGGCCCTGATTCTGGGCGCCGTTGTGGTCGCCACTCTTTTATGGGCCGATTTAAGCAACAGGTATATTTGGGCAATTCTGTTCACAACTATTACGTTCGGGATCATTGGCTGGATTGATGACTATCGAAAACTGGTGGATAAAAACCCCCGAGGAATGGGTGCGCGTAACAAGTTTTTACTGCAAAGCATTTCCGGCTTGGCCGTTGCGGTGTTTTTGTTTCAGACCGCAGAACTGCCCGCTGAAACTGAACTTCTGGTTCCGTTATTCAAGGATGTGGCCATTCCCCTTGGCTGGGGATTTATGGTGCTGACCTATTTTGTGGTGGTGGGAACCAGTAATGCTGTGAACCTTACCGACGGCCTGGACGGGCTGGCGATAATGCCCGCAGTGATGGTGGCTGGTGCGCTGGGCATTTTTGCTTATGCAACTGGAAACGCAAACTTTTCAGAGTATCTCGGTATTCCTTTTATACCTGGCGCGGGTGAAGTTCTGATTTTCTGTGCGGCGCTGGTCGGGGCCGGGCTTGGTTTCCTGTGGTTCAACACTTATCCGGCCCAGGTTTTTATGGGCGATATCGGGGCGTTGTCTCTAGGCGCGGCCATTGGCATCGTTGCGGTTATCGTTCGACAGGAAATCGTGCTCATGATAATGGGAGGCGTTTTCGTAATGGAAACCGTATCCGTCATTCTTCAGGTTGCTTCTTTTAAGCT
This sequence comes from Gammaproteobacteria bacterium, assembly GCA_024679435.1. Classification (GTDB taxonomy): domain Bacteria; phylum Pseudomonadota; class Gammaproteobacteria; order Arenicellales; family Poriferihabitantaceae; genus JAIBDK01. The sequence continues at coordinate 954 of JAIBDK010000037.1, forward strand.
GATCGGCCGTCGTATTTTCCGAATGGCACCGTTACATCATCATTTTGAGTTAAAGGGATGGCCCGAACCAAGGGTCATTGTTCGGTTCTGGATTATCAGTTTGATATTGGTTCTGATCGGTCTTGCAACTTTGAAAATAAGATAATTGAAGAGGCAGATCAGAGAATACATCGTGACTGAAGCCCACAACATCCCGCGCAGTGCAGAGTCGATTCTTGTAATAGGTCTCGGGCTTACCGGCTATTCAATTGTGCGTCATTTGTACTCACAGGGCACAGAAATAACGGTTGCTGATTCGCGCCTGAATCCACCCTATCTGGTTCAGGTGAAAAATGAGTTTCCAGATGTTGAGATTATTGTCGGGCAGATCCCGTTGGACCGATTCAGTGAGTTTAGCGAGATCGTGACCAGCCCCGGTGTGGACATCGGTGTCACTCTGAACTCTGAAACTGGCAGGCTGATAGGTGATATTGAGCTTTTCGCCCGCCATGCAGACGCACCGGTAATTGGCATTACCGGGTCTAATGGGAAATCTACTGTCACTATGCTGGTATCGGAAATTTTAGCGGGAGGAGGGTATTGCGTTAAAACCGGTGGCAATATTGGAACCCCCGCACTGGATTTGCTGGATGGGGAAAAGCCGGATTTTTACGTGTTGGAACTGTCCAGCTTTCAATTGGAAGCGACTTATTCATTGGCTCTGAAATCTGCGACCGTGTTAAACATAAGTGAAGATCATATGGACCGGTATGAGACTCTGGATGACTATGTTTTAGCTAAGAGTCGCATTTTTGACCATGCTGAAAGTGTTGTCGTTAATCGGGATGAGCCACGTCCTGTGGCGCCGACTGTTAATGATCTTAAAGTAGTCAGTTTTGGGTTGTCAGTTCCAGAGAACGATTGTGAATTCGGGGTCAGAATGGTATCTGGAAGCCGCCATCTGGGTTTTGGCGATAGTGTTCTTGCTCCCGAGAGCGAACTTGTGCTGCAGGGAGAGCAAAATATATCTAACATTCTGGCGGCCATGGCTTTGGTCAGTGCCGCAGGTATTGAACTCACTAAGCCTATGATTGGAGCGGCTATTAAATATGGTGGTCTCCCGCATCGTTGTGAAATAGTTACCGAATCTAAATCAGTTAAATGGATCAACGATTCCAAGGGCACTAATGTTGGTGCCACGGTGGCTGCTTTGAAGGGTTTTAAGCATGGCGTGGTCCTTATCGCTGGGGGTAAAGGAAAAGGGGCCAATTTTGAAGAACTATCCCGCGAAATTTTGAACTCGGTGAAGTACACCATTCTTATCGGTGAGGATGCCGAGAAAATAGATCGTACTCTTGATCCATCCTCAGAACGTAGTATTGCAGTTTCTCTTGATGCTGCTGTGTCGCTGGCTATGAAAGTTGCCGATCCCGGTAACGTCGTCCTGTTTTCACCAGCTTGTGCCAGTTTTGATATGTTCGATAATTACGAGCATCGAGGCAATGTTTTCAAGCAGATGGTTTTGGAGAGAGTGCATTGAACGTTGCGCGAACCATGAGTCGTGATAGAACCCCGGACAAGACCCTGCAGGCCGGACGCGCAACGCATACCGGAGGTTATGACTCGTTGCTGGTGATTTGCGTCGTGGCGTTGATATCTCTCGGGACGGTTATGGTTTTTTCAGCCACAATACCCTCAGACAGCATGTCGCTCACCACTAATTACGGGCAATTGATCAAACATTTGGTTCATGTTGCTCTGGGATTGGTGCTTATGTATATCGCCGCGTCTATGAAAATGTCGTGGTTACAGAATGCAAGTCGGATTCTGCTCTTAGTCGGTTTATTGATGTTGATTTTGTTACTGGTGCCGGGTGTCGGTATTGAAGTAAACGGTAGTCTGCGATGGTTTAGCGTTGGTGGTATCAGGTTCCAGCCATCTGAGTTTATGAAGATAGCGTCGATCATTTATTTTGCAGATTATCTTGCAAGAAAAAAAGACGACCTGCATTTGTTCAAGGTGGGCATTATCAATGTTGGTCTGGTGGTCGGGGTCATTGGATTATTACTTTTGCTTGAACCCGATTTTGGCACCACCGTAGTGATAACCGCTACGGTTGCGGCGATGATGTTTTTATCGGGCGTCAGATTCTGGCACTTTATTGTGAGCGTTAGTGTGGCCGCAGGTCTGATGGCTTTGATAATGTGGATGGAACCATACCGTGTGGCAAGGTTGCTAAGTTATAGAGATCCCTGGGCAGATCCTTTTGGAACCGGTTTTCAGTTGATTCAGGCATTAATTGCCATCGGAAGGGGTGAGTGGTTTGGAACAGGCCTGGGTGGAAGTATTCAGAAACTATTTTATCTGCCGCATGCAGGCAATGATTTCCTAATTGCCATTGTTGGTGAAGAGCTGGGTGCTGTTGGCATCTTTACGGTGCTTGCTTTGTTTAGTGTGTTTCTGTATCGGGTTTTTTACATTTCCCGTCGGGCCTTGCGACTCGGCCACAGGTTTTCGGCTTTTCTTGCTCAGGGCATTGGGATGTTGATGGCATTTCAGGCGGCGGTTCATATCGGTGTGAATACCGGCTTGCTTCCAACCAAGGGGCTGACTCTGCCACTTATGAGTTATGGTGGAAGTAGTATGTTGAGTTGCATGGCAGCCGTTGGATTGCTGTTCGCAGTGGATCGAGAAACTCGCCCCAGGCCAGGAGGGCGTCGATGAGCAAAATTGTAATCATGGCAGGTGGAACAGGCGGGCATGTGATACCTGCGCTTGCGGTAGCGGCTGAGTTAATAAGCCGCAACGTTGATGTAAGCTGGATTGGATCGAGAAACGGACTGGAGTCACGACTGGTCCCTGATGCTGGATTCGAGTTTGATCCAATAGATATTAAGGGCTTGCGTAAGAGCGGCATTGTGAGGAAATTGCTAATGCCTTTCATGCTGCTCAAGGCGATGTTCCAGACATTTAGTGTGTTGCGACGGAGAAAACCCGATGCGGTTCTCGGGATGGGTGGTTTTGTATCAGGCCCGGGTGGCCTGGTGTCAGCTATCTTGCGCATTCCTCTCATTTTGCATGAGCAAAACTCCGTAGCGGGGATGACAAACCGATGGCTCGCAAAAATAAGCCGACAGGTGATGTCCGGCTTTCCCGTTGCCAGCGGGATTGAAAACCCTCACTGGATCGGTAATCCGGTTCGCAAAGATATATTGCAGATCGCTGAGCCTGAAGCCCGAATACGTGAGCACGATGAAGGGTTGCGAATTTTAGTGGTAGGAGGTAGTCAGGGGGCTGGAGTTTTTAATGAAAACCTGCCCCGGTTGCTCGGCAACTTTACTTCGGGACAGTTGAAAGTCTGGCATCAATGCGGAAAGCAAGGTATCGGTGATATTGCTGAGAGATATCAGACTAGCGGAATTAAAAGCCGGGTTGAGGTGTTTGTTGATGATATGGCAGCGGCCTATGAATGGTGTGACCTCGTGGTTTGCAGGTCAGGCGCCATGACAGTATCTGAAATATGTGGTGCCGGTGTAGCCGCAATATTTGTCCCCTATCCTTATGCCGTCAATGATCATCAGGCAGAAAATGCCGCCTACCTGGTGAGCGAGGGTGCGGCACACATGGTGCGCCAGACGGATTTTATAGAAGGTCATTGGCTGGAGCTTTTGGATAGGTTCTATTCCAGTCGGGAGAGTCTGGCTGAAATGGGCAGGGCTGCTCGAAATTTAGCTAAACCTTCCGCTTCGGCAGTTCTGGCTGAAACCTGTATCGAGGTGATGCATGCGTGAGTTTGTCAAGCATATTCACTTTGTCGGTATTGGCGGTATCGGTATGAGTGGTATCGCTGAAGTCCTTCTGGATCTTGATTTCATAGTTTCCGGGTCTGATGTTAACGAATCGGCCGCTCTTGAGAAATTGCGTAAAGCCGGCGCAATAGTTTACCTGGGGCATGATGCATCAAATATCAAAAACGCGGATGCAGTTGTCTATTCCAGTGCGGTGGATGAAACCAATCCTGAAGTCAGTTCGGCACTACAGGCGAAAATTCCGCTGGTCCCGAGGGCGGAAATGCTGGGTGAACTCATGCGATTTCGCAAGGGTATTGCTATTGCAGGAACCCACGGTAAAACCACCACTACGAGCCTGGTGGCTGCGGTATTGGCGAGTGCTGGAGTCGACCCTACATTTATAGTGGGAGGCGTCGTTAACAGTGTTGATTCCAATGCTCGACTTGGCAAGGGCGAGTTCCTGGTCGCCGAAGCAGACGAAAGTGATGCTTCATTTCTGCATTTGCAGCCGCAGATGGCGGTAGTGACTAATATCGATCAGGATCACATGGAGACTTACGATGGTGATTTTGGTCGTCTCAAACAAACCTACCTCGACTTTCTTCATAACCTGCCTTTTTATGGATTGGCAATATTGTGTTTTGATGATCCAGACATCCGGGAAATTACCGAAAACTTAAGGAAACCTTTCGTGACGTACGGATTGTCTGAGCGGGCTGAATATCAGGCGATAAATGTCAGGCAAATAGGAAAGGAAAGTTTCTTTGAAGTGATTCGTTTTGGAGAATCTATTGGTGACTTTCAATTGGCCATGCCTGGCAGGCATAACGTACAGAATGCGCTGGCCGCGATCGCAATTGGTTATAAGCTTGAACTACCCTCCCAGGCTATTCGTGAGGCGTTGGCAGGCTTTCAAGGGATTGGAAGACGATTCGAATCTTTGGGAGAAATTTGTTTTGACGATAACGTAATAGAGTTGGTGGATGACTATGCCCATCACCCTACTGAGTTGGCGGCAACATTGCAGGCCAGTCAGGAATGCTGGAAGGAACGCAGGATTGTGGTTGTCTTTCAGCCGCATCGATATTCCCGAACCCGGGATTTGTTTGATGATTTTGCCCAGCTTTTATCCGGGGTTGATAATCTGATTGTCACCGAAGTCTATCCGGCCGGGGAAACGCCAATTTCAGGCAGTGACGGACGATCTTTGTGTCGGGCCATACGGAAGCGCGGCAAAGATCCCGTATTTGTCGAAAATCTTGAGGATCTTCTGGAATTGCTCCCTAATTTCACCCGTGATGATGATGTTTTATTAACATTGGGCGCCGGGAATATTGGACGATTTGCCCATACCTTGATTAGGGATTTCAGCGTGTCAGAAAGAGGGGCGGAAAAGTGATGGCCTCTTATCAGTCTCCTATGCCGCATTTTATGGATGGTTTAAGAGGGAAATTGCTTGTTAATGAGTCTATGTCTCGATACACCAGTTGGAGAACCGGAGGAATTGCCGATTATCTGTATACCCCGGCAGACAAACAGGACTTAGTCAGACTGCTTAAGCAAATACCTTCAGATATCGATCTGTATTGGGTTGGTCTTGGTAGCAATCTGCTTGTCAGGGATGGAGGTATCCGGGGCATGGTGTTGAAAACTACCAAAGGGCTGAATGATATTTATATCCATGATGATCGGATGCTATACGCTGAATCTGGGGTTTCCAGCGCTCGGGTAGCAAGGGTTTCAGCCAGAAATGGATTATCCGGCGTTGAGTTTTTGGCCGGCGTGCCAGGTTCTTTCGGAGGCGCATTAACAATGAATGCAGGTGCTTTTGGCGGTGAGACCTGGGAGTGGGTTGATTCCATTGAATGTGTAAGCCGAAGCGGTGAAATATGTCAGCTGTCTGCCAGTGAAGTTAATTACCATTATCGGTCTGTTGATCTGCCAGAGCATTATTGGATATTGTCTGGTGAGTTGCGTCTGGAGGTTTCTACTTCCGATCAGCAAGGCAGAGAAAAGATACGCAGTCTTCTCGATAAACGGAGTCAGTCCCAGCCCGTTCAAAGCGCGAATGCCGGTTCGGTATTCAGAAACCCCCAAGGTGATTTTGCCGCTAGATTAATTGAGCAGGCGGGAATGAAAGGTGCAGTTTGTGGTGATGCCGTTGTTTCTGAAGTGCATGCGAATTTTATAATAAATCGGGGAAAGGCCACATCATCAGATATCGAAGTATTAATTGAAGACGTTAAAGAAAAAGTGCTCAACACAAGTGGTATCGCACTTAAGCCGGAAGTCAGGATTCTGGGAGAGCACAAGTGACTGCGCTGACTGCTGAAGAGGTGTTATCCATGCAACGGGATGAAAATGACCCGGGTGCAACTGATGAGGGAGTCAGGGTTATTTCTCAATGGTTAAAAACCGCTATTGTGTTGGTTTTGATTGCGCTTGGCGGGGTGTTTCTCGCCGACCAGATGTTTAATCCTGCAAAATTTCAGATAACCGAAATTGAGGTCCACGGTCAGTTTCGTAATGTCGATGGTGACAAGGTTAAGAGAGTGGTGGAATCTGGAATGAAGGGTAATTATTTTTCAGTTAGCCTGAAAGGACTTGAGAGCCAGATTACCAAACTGCCATGGGCTTACTCCGCTTCTGTTCGGAGGCGGTGGCCATCTACTTTGGTGGTGGATGTTGTCGAAGTTCAACCAGTTGCAGTCTGGGGTGAATCGCGATGGTTGAATTTTACCGGAGATCTGGTAGCCAAGCAGCAGCCTGGACGGATTCACAAATATACCCAGTTGCCAAGAATTCACGGCCCAGAAAATGATGTTTCTTTAGTCTGGCAGTCTTTTCGGAGATGGTCTGGAAAGTTTGCTTCGACCGGACTTTCGCTGGATGGGTTGACTCTGGGCTCGAACGGGCTCTGGAGTCTTGAGTTGTCTTTAGGTGCTTTGGCAATGAACCGCTCATCGCAGAGTGGTTCTGATCCGTCATTAACGGAGCCGGTCAAAACCTCTGACCGGCTGGATTCTGAATCAAAAACGGTCGGCCATGTAGCCATGATTGTAGATAATGCGTTCGCAGACGAACGCATTAATCGGTTTATAAAAACCCTTAACCAGCACCTTATCGTGCAGTTTCCCTATATGACATCTATTGACCTTCGTTATCCAAACGGATTTGCGATCCGCTGGCAGGATGATATTCCCCCTGAAAGGCGGATTGATTCCGATAGAGAACCCGTTGCCGGAGAAAACAACTAGATATGGCAAAAAAATCAAATAGTAATCTCGTGGTGGGACTAGATATAGGAACCTCCAAGGTGCTTGTGATCGTGGTTGAGGTTGGCGAAGAAGGTGAGATGGAAGTCATTGGTGTTGGTCATCATCCGGCCCGTGGCTTGCGAAAGGGGGTGGTGGCCAACATCGAATCCACTGTGCAATCTATTCAGCGTGCCGTGGAAGAGGCGGAACTGATGGCAGGTTGCCAGATTTATTCAGTATTTGCGGGGATTGCGGGTGCCCACATAAGCAGCATCAATTCACATGGGGTTGTCGCTATCCGCGATAACGAAGTCACAGAGCTTGATATTGAGCGGGTCATCGACGCCGCCAAGGCAATGGCGATACCCAATGATCAGCGGATTCTTCATGTTTTGCCTCAGGATTTCATCATAGATGGACAGGACGGTATTCGTGAACCCGTGGGCATGTGCGGAGTTAGGATGGAGGCTCGTGTGCATATGATCACAGGGGCCGTTAGCGCAGCCCAGAATATCGTGAAGTGCATCAGGCGTTGTGGTCTGGAAGTCGATGACATTATTCTCGAGCAAATTGCATCTAGTGAAGCGGTGTTAACGGAAGACGAGCGGGAACTCGGAGTTTGTATGATAGATATTGGTGGTGGTACCACAGATATTGCGATTTTCAACGAAGGCGCCATTCGGCATACAGCGGTGATTCCCATTGCCGGTGATCAGGTTACCAATGATATCGCGGTGGCTTTTCATACCCCCACTCAGGCAGCTGAAGACATAAAGAAAAAATATGGTTGCACGCTGGTTCAGTTGGTGGATGAAAACCAGACTATAGAAACGCCGAGTATGGGTGGTCGTCCACCAAGATCCCTGTCGAGGAGAAATCTTGCGGAAGTTATTGAACCCCGAATTGAAGAATTGCTAATTCTGGTACAGGCTGAAATTAGGAAAAGTGGATTTGAAGAAGTGATTGGCTCTGGTATCGTTTTGACAGGGGGAACTTCACGAATTGAGGGAATGATGGATCTGGCTGAAGAAATTTTTCATCTGCCGGTTCGTCAGGGGTTGCCAAATTATGAGGGTAGTTTGAGTGAGGTTATTAAAAATCCAATTTATTCCACCGGCATCGGATTGGCACAGTTTGGTCATGCTAATCGGAGCTATTCCAAGCCTGGTGTTAAACAAAAAGGCTCTCTGACAACGCTTCTGGAGCGAATGAAGAGCTGGTTTTCGGGGAGTTTTTGAATATGAATAGTTTTTACTTGGGGTCGAGTCCATCAAACAGCTCGATTCTTTTAATTTTCTTGCACACGAGGAGGATATAAATAATGTTTGAACTGGTAGATACAGTAAGTCAGCAGGCGGTGATCAAGGTCATCGGGGTCGGCGGCGGAGGTGGAAATGCCGTAGAGCATATGCTCACCGCAGACCTCGATGGTGTTGATTTCATCAACGCGAACACTGATGCGCAAATGTTATCGCGCTCAAATGCACCAACCGTTTTACAGCTTGGTGAAAGTTTGACCAAAGGTCTTGGTGCCGGAGCGGATCCTGAAGTTGGACGTCAGGCTGCAATGGAGGATCGTGACCGAATATCCGCGGCAATCGAAGGGGCGGATATGGTTTTCATAACGGCAGGAATGGGGGGCGGGACCGGAACGGGCGCTGCGCCCGTAATTGCTGAACTGGCACGGGAAAAAGATATCCTTACCGTGGCGGTTGTCACAAAGCCCTTTCCCTTTGAAGGTAAAAAGCGTCAGGCCCTCGCCGATCAGGGTATTGATGAGCTTCAAGATCAGGTTGATTCGTTAATTATCATCCCCAATGAAAAAGTGCTTGCTGTCATGGGGCATGATGCTACGTTGGTAGACGCCTTTAACAAAGCTAACGAGGTGTTATTTAATGCCGTCCAGGGAATTTCGGAGTTGATCACACGTCCGGGTCTGATCAATGTCGATTTTGCCGATGTCAGAACGGTGATGTCTGAGATGGGTATGGCGATGATGGGCTCTGCTTCGGTTAGTGGAGAGAATCGGGCAGTGGAAGCTGCTAAACGAGCCATATCAAGTCCGCTTCTTGAAGATGTCAATTTACATGGCGCTAAAGGCCTGCTGGTTAATATCACCGCCGGCCCCGACATGGCTATTGGCGAATTTGAGGCGGTGGGTAATGCTATCCATGAATATGCCGCATCGGATGCCAATGTGGTGATCGGAACGGCCTTTGATCCCGGAATGCAGGGTGAGCTTAGGGTTACCATGGTCGCCACCGGACTGATTGATTCTCGAGCCAAGGCTGCGGAGCCTGAGGTTTTGGAGCCGATTAAAATCAAGACGCCGCCAATTCAGTCCGTGAAGCCAGTTGATGCGCCAGAGGAAAATGTGCAACCTCAACTTTCAGGTCGGGGAGCTGGGTTCAGGAAGGCCAGGGAAGTTGGTGCTCGAGATACTCCGCAAATGGATTTGGAGCATCTTGATATTCCGGCATTTTTGAGAAGACAGGCGGATTAGCCGAACACCCTGGATTTTTTGAATTTAAAAGTGTGCAAGACCTGAAATGAGGCGAATCTGCAAAGAACTGCTGAAAACATGTTCTATTTCAAGCGGTTTTAATGTAGTATTCGCCTCTTTTCTACCCCAACAGACTAGCCAGTGAAGATTTTGTTCGAATGATCAGACAACGTACCCTGAAAAACATCATTCGCGCCACAGGAGTTGGTCTACATACCGGTGAAAAAGTATATCTGACTCTAAAGCCAGCGCCAGTTGATACTGGCATTATTTTTGTGCGAGTGGATCTCGATCCTCATGTTTCTGTCCCGGCCAAGCCGGAAAACGTCAGCGATACTCGACTTTCTACTACACTTGAGAAAGATGGCGTCAAGATATCCACAGTTGAGCATTTGATGTCGGCCTTTGCGGGCCTTGGTATCGACAATGCTGTAGTCGAATTAAGTGCGCCGGAAGTACCGATCATGGACGGCAGCGCCGGGCCTTTTGTATTTCTTCTGCAATCGGCAGGAATTTTTGAACAGGAGAAGCTCAAGCAGTTTATACGAATCAAAAAACCACTTATCGTCCAGGACGGTGACAAGTGGGTAAAATTTAAACCTTTCAATGGATTTAAGGTTTCGTTTGCTATTGATTTTGATCATCCTATATTACAAAACTCAACGCAACTTGCCGAAGTGGATTTTTCGACTACATCATTTGTAAAAGAGGTTAGTCGAGCCAGAACATTTGGATTTATGGATGATCTGGAAGCGTTGCGAAATGCCGGGTTGGCTCAGGGTGGAAGTTTTGATAATGCGATCGTGATGGATTCATTTCACATCTTGAATGACGATGGATTGCGTTATGAAGATGAATTTGTAAAACATAAGGTGCTGGACGCCATCGGTGATCTGTATTTATTGGGTCATCCATTAATCGGCGCTTTCAGTGCTCATAAATCCGGTCATGAGCTTAATAACCGGATTCTCCGAAATCTGGTGGAAAATGAATCGGCGTGGGAACTCGTTTCCTATGAAGATGAGGAAGAGGTCCCCATCGCATTTGTAAGAACAGCGGCTGCAGCCTAAGTCTGAACACCCCCGGGTTTAGTCAGGATTGCCTGATTTTTTAGCCAGCCTTTGCAGAGATTTCTTGAGCCCTTTATGATTTATATCGGCTGCGACTCTGTTGATGGCTTTCGCGTTTTTGGAGGATAATGCGACGGTGTTTTTATAGGCATCTTCCTTTGATGTGGTCGGTTTTGAGA
>JAIBDK010000281.1 GCA_024679435.1 Gammaproteobacteria bacterium
ACATTGGGAGCTCCTTCCGGCGCGCGAACTCCTTGCGGAAAACTTTGCCTTGAGTTTTTGTAGTTAGCTCTAATCTCTCCCTCAAATTTCTCTGTTACGGGGAGTTTGGATCTGTCTAACTCTTGAGCATGTGCACCGCCTATTCCAATTATGGAAATAGCCACCATGCTTAACGTCGCCGAAAGTAATCTCATTTCATTCCTGCTCTAAAGTATTCGAAATAGTGCTTTTAAGACGCCACTGTATCAGTCTTTGAGGCACGGTTGCTTTATCGTAATACAACTTTGAGAATGCGGTTATATCGTTATAGACAGCCCACACTTCGCCATTTTCATTTTCAAAAACTAATAGTTTCTGACAAAAAGCATCCAGCCCAAGTTTGGGTGTGCTTATCATCGCTTTAGCTCCTGGCTCAGGAGCCCCAAAAAACAGGAGTCTTGTAGGGTTTAACTCGACTCCAACTGCTTGAGCTTCTTGTTGATAGTCCAGTTCACCGAACCATATTGTGTCTGGTATCGCCCTAATTGTTTCTTTCAACCTGTTTACAGTAGTCTCAAAATCAAACTCCGATTGAATTTTTACTATTGCAAACCCCTTTTCTATATCAGCTGTTTTGGTTTCAGAAATAACAGATTTGTCGACTAAAGTTAAAATCGAAGCCAATGCGTCTGAGTAATCGGCTAACAACGCCTCAGGTAAGCCATGGCGCCTTGCAATAAAGTCGGTGGATGTATACGCCAGTCTCGCATCAACTGTATCGGGCTCAGAATATGCTAGAAATTTAAAAGGAAGATCAAGTGCAATCAGTTGATCATTATTTTCCAGTATTTTTGAATTGATCTCCGAATCTGAAAAAATTGTCGCTATCGCAGGTGGGGTATATGCATCTTCTTTTTGCGCCATTCTGTGATGATCTAAAGATATCTTCCAGTCATTAGATGCTGTTGCATTTTGTATAGTTTTATCTAACGCATCCACGCTGGCCAAAATACCAGATTTTGCGCTTTCATTTTGCGGATTCTCATCTGCACAAGATATAAGCGTAGATAGAGCGACGGTAATAATGAGTGACTTATATAAGATCATAAGAGAATGGCGCTATTTCCTATCCATAAAATGGCGTTGGCAGATTAATCCCTGTTGTTAGAGGCCTAAATGATCTCTATTCACCCAGTCAGCAACCATCAACGCAAATTCGTCACTTTTGTCCTGGTATGAAAAGTGCCCGCAGTTTTCAAAAACAGTGAGTTTGCTGTTAGGAAGAAGCTCGTGAATTTTATTGGCCGTCTCGACTAGCAATAACTGATCGAGGTCTCCCCAGAATATCTGTATCGGCAGTTCAATTTCTGAGAGCCGTGGCTGGATCGAGCCAATAATTTCCGGATAGGCGCGAAACCACTCCATTACGGAACCAATCCGGCCTTTATAGGAGGCAACGTAGTCGGCGAGCTCCTCGGGGCAGGGGGTATAGTTGACGTAACAGAGGTTGTTCGCTCCTGCTACAAAGGTTCCTGCTCCGCCAATCCGGAACACAAGTCGCCAGAATGCTGAGTCAACTGCTCGATCAATGATTGAACCGTTGAAGGTAGGTAATACACAGGGACCATCTCCTATTACAAGGCTTTTTGCGCGGCAGTCGTTTCGCAACGCGTAATGCAGCGCTACAGGCATCCCGATATCAGGGCCAACCAGGTGGAAATCAGAGATATTCATCTGGCTTACAAACTCTGCAAGAATTCGACTTTGTGTTTCGGTGTTCATCACTTCGGCGCCGCCTTCACTGCCACCAAAACCCGGAAGGTCATAGGCGCAGAGTTGGAAGTTCTTGGCGAGTAGCGGCCAGATTTGCTCATAGCACAAAATGCTTTGGGGCAATGGGTTGAGAAGCAAGATAGTTGGCTTGCCTTCGACCCCGCCGCGCGCGAAACGAATATTCTTACCCTCTACCTGCGTGTGCTCGGGGTTGATAAGGAAGTGAGCCTGACCGGCTTGCATGCGCGTCATTGAGTTGCGTCGCGCATCTCGTACAATTTTGTATTCAGGCGTTATCAACATCAACGCACTTGCGACTAAACGATCAAGTGCTGCTATTGGATTATTTTTGTTAGTCATGGCGGGCATCTCTCTTTTGCTCAAAAAAAATCAGCCGCATGTTGGCATGATCATCGCCCGTATTTATCAGGATGTTGGGCTCTTCTTGATTTACGGCAGCCAAGTAGCGAATCAGGCAATTGCAGTCACCAATGGTTTCCTGTAAAAAATTAGTTCGCCTTTTTGGTGCCAAGCTATATATGCTAATATAGGGCTTTGTAACGTAGTTGACTACATGTAAAATCAGATTTATCCGCTTTCGGACAATCAGTCACCCCGCCACCAGCTGGCATATCCGCTCTTGCTAATGGAAACGATCAAGTCGCCACCACCTTCACTCATCGTCCGTGAATTGACGGATTTCGATGATTTTCGCGACCTGTTTGGTGCTTGGGGCGGGACGTTTCAGCAAACGTCACGGGGCCGATTCAGCGGGACTGCTGCGATCTACGCCGGACTGAGAGTGCGCGCATTCCGGGCAAAAACTAACCAAGCTATTTTCACGCGAGGACTCGATCAAACGGACCTGGTCACCGTAATTCCCATTACTGCAGACAATGAGAATACCTCCTGGCGGGGCAGGCAAATCACCAAGGGAAACCTGCTGGTGAAAGGCCCTGACGTTGAATACTACAATCAAACCGCACGTAACTCGGTCATCCAGGCTTTGTTGGTGCCATTTCAAATTTTCACGGCAATGGTAGGTCCATCAGCAGATGTCATGGTCGGCCGTAAATCGTCTACCTCGATTGCGTTCCATCCATCCGGCGAAGCCATGCAGCGCTTTCAAGCTTCGCTTGAGGCGCTGGTGACCTCGCCGGGCCCGGTTAATCGCCACAATGCTCAGGTCATGGAGAGAGCGTGTCTCGATGATTTATTGATGTGCCTGTCGCCCAGCGAGACAGACATCAAGAGTTTGGGAGCCAAGCGTCTCGGAATGATTAACGAGGCGCTAGACCTGATGAATGAGCGTATCGAGAAGGGGTTAAGATCCGATGATCTCTGCGCCACTCTGCAGGTCAACGACCGGATGCTGCGGCGGATATTCAAGCAGGCATTTGGAGTGGGGCCCATGGCCATGTACCGATTGCTACGGCTCAACCGGTTCCGGAATGAACTCAAGTCAGCGCGGGGGGGCGGCCAGACGGTGGCTGCCCTGGCCCACCGCTGTGGCTTTAACCGGCTGGGAGCAGTGGCTGCAGAATACCAAACTCAATTTGGAGAGTTGCCGTCAGAAACTCTGGGTGTGCGCGGTTGCCTTGGAATCCAGAATGCAGTGCAACGAGAACGCGTGAACCCGTAACTGTGGTCATGGAACTGCTCATCCCAATCCACTTGCAAAACCTGCGTAATCGCTTGCTGAATAAACCTGTACGTCGCCAGATAAATATGGACTTTTAGCTGTTTGATCTAAGAGACGGTTTAGCTCATCTGGTTTAGGTTTTGTGCTCGGTTATGGTAATGCATTTGTTTTCTTGATGCCATGGTGTTGAGTTTGATCTAAGGTATGGACCTGTAGGAAAAGACAGCAAAACAAAGTCAGCTGATCACCGCATGAACTTCGGCATCTATTTTTACCATGGCCGGTCGAACAGACAACTAATCCCGGCACGGAATTGCTGGGATTTACCAGGCCGTTTGTTTATTGCCCCGCGCTCTGGCACCAAAAGGAAAAATTCCTTGCTCAAATCACCGCTTGACTTAGGCTTTTTTCCCAGACTAAAATGTGTCAGTGGTGGAGGGGTTCCATCCTCGTTTCTCAATTTTCAGATTGCCAGGGGGTATTCATCATGTTATCCGCATTTTTTTCGCGCCGTGCATCCTATGTCATCGCGACGTTCACCACCATTTTACTGGTCGCAGCCTGTTCAGGGGGAGGTTCTTCGTCTTCCGGCGGGGGCGCCGGCAGTTTTGGGAAGGCGTCAATCACCGGAAGCGTC
>JAIBDK010000268.1 GCA_024679435.1 Gammaproteobacteria bacterium
CAAGAAAGGGTGTCTCATCCTGATCGACTCCTGATTGAAAAGAAATCCTTAATTCATTAAGCGGCATATTATTATGCTGAATGCTGTTCTGGCAAAGATTGGTTAAAATCTGATCCAGTTGGACGGCATCGAAATATATGGTTAGCGGATGCCCGGTGACAGAAATATTGATTTCCTGCTGTCCAAGAGTTTGATGGAACGTCTTGATGAAGTTCTGAAGCCACGGTGTAAGCTCGATCTTCTTCTGCCTCGCCCGCCCCGGTTGGCTGCGTTCAAGGACGGATTCGATAACACCGTCAATTCGTCGCACATGTTTTCGGATTATTTCTATGAGTTCTTTGTTTTCTGTTGAAGTTCCGTCTGGAGTTACCAGTTGTGCGGCGTGATTGATTGCATTCAGGGGATTCCGAATTTCATGGGAAATGGCGCTGGCGAATCGACCCACCGAGGAGAGTTTTGTTTGCTGAATTTTCCGCGATAGAACGGTTCTGTCTTCAATGTGCACAACAAAGCCGCTTCGCATTGTGGTGGTAGACAGACTGAGAACCCTGTCTTTGTGTCTAAACGAAAAGTGTTTTCCGGTTGGAACGCTGAGATGCATTTTCAATAGGTCGGCGAGTCGCCCGGTTGCTTTTGAGTCCAGGATATATTCTCCCAGCATTTCTCGTGCTGAATTGTTTATCAGTTTGACGGTAAGGTCATCCTCAAGAAACAGAATTCCGATTTCAAGTTGGTCCACCACAATCTGATTGATATCATCGAGGTCGGCCAGATCCATTTCCTGCTGTTCGAGCACCATTTGCACAACTCGGGTTCTTCTGGCAATCCGACTGACAATGATGACGATGGTGAACAGCCCAAGCCCGGTCAGGGCAGTAAAATACAGTTCCTGAATATCTGCCGCACCGGAGAGAATGTTAAGCGTATCGCGCAGGTAAATCACACATATCGCAATAACCGAATAGGCTAAAGCGGTTTTTGTGCGGAACATGACGGCTGTTGCACCGACCGTCGTGATGAAAAACACCACGATATTTGCATCGTGGATCTGATGCGAGAGGGCGACAATACTGATAAACAACATATCCAGCAAGAACAGACAATGCGCCTGAATATGGATTGCGGGGCTTCGTCTTCGTATTGTCCACACTGCAATAATGGAAACCACAACGAATCCACCAATAGATAACAACGGAAACCAATTGGTATATTCCGCAGTAAGCAGATCAAATTCCGGGGTCCCCAGTGCTACCAGAACAATAGCCAACCCAAAGCGATAGATATTGTAATAAAACAATAATTCCCATCCCTCATCACCACTCCATACGTTGGTGGCTTTGACGAACTGAAATTTACTGTCGCTGGTCAATGTGAGATGTTTGTGATTGCAAATTTATTGTGGCAGGTCGCTTATACCTTGGCCACGGCCCAGATATCGATTTGATCCGCCCCGGATTCAGTCAGTACATTAGCGGCAGCTCGAACGGTGCTTCCCGTTGTTACCACATCATCTAAAAGAGCAATATGCATGCCTGAACAGACTTTTTTTACTTTAAAAGCATTCCTGATATTTTTCATTCGCATCTGTGTATCGAGGCCCGTTTGTGAGGGCGCGTTCACTTGTCTGGATAAATGTTTCATCGACATCGGAATCTCCAGTTGTTTACTAATTACCCGGGCGATTTCGCTGGATTGATTAAAGCCGCGGTGAAAGATTCTTTTCCAGTGAAGTGGAATCGGGATAATTATATCTGGTAATGGTGATCCTGACAGGAGAATTCTGCTTGAAATAGCGAGACCCAAGGCTGATGATAAATGTAATTGTCCCTGATATTTTAAATTCTGGATATGCGCGGATATCGGAGGCTTATAATGGAACGGAATGATAGTATTCGCATAGGGTGGAGGCGTCAATTGGCAGCGTCCGCAAACTACTCTGGGGTTTGCGGATGACAGCGTGGGTGGCCGGGTGGATGGTGTCTGTGGGATAATCAGATGCGAACCACATTGAATGCAAGCATTCTCCAGCCATGGCAGCAATCGGCTACAGTTTTGGCAATATCCGGTGTCGCAGATACATCCACATAACGCACATCTCTGAGGCAGAATCAGGCTCACCAAATGGTTAACCCGCAACGCATTCTGGGTGCAGCGTCTTATTTTTTTAAACATTAATTCATCCATGAATTACCCCGACCTAAATTCTAAATTTATTCAGGCGCAGGTCTATTGAACCTCGATAAAGATAAAATGGCAAGTGCTCGCCACAGAGAAAGCAGGAAACAGCATAATCTGGATTACCTGTTTTCCGGCATCCGCCGCGAACTTGAGGGGCGTTTGCTGGAGAAAATTTCTGTAGATCGGGGTTCAGTCGATGCTTCTTCAGATGCCTCCTCAGATGCCTCCTCAGAGGACTGCTCATTGGCTGATTATGGACGGTGTCTGGTTATCGACTTCCAGTCAGGCGACATTAAACCGCCGGGTTATGACAACGTAAATTCTGTTTCTCTGTTAGAAAATAGTGCGGGCACCGATGGTGGCCTTGAAGCGCTGGCGGATGAAAGCTTCGATTGTATTGTAGAAAATCTGCAAATTTGCTGGATGGATATTCCTGAGCATTTACGTCAGGTTCACCGAGTACTTAAAACCGATGGGATTTATGTGTTTTCCGGTTTGGGGCCGGACACCCTTTATGAGGTGTGGCGCGCCTGGCATGAGATAGATGATTTGCCTCATGTTCATGATTTTGTGGACATGCATCATCTCGGCGATGCATTGCTTAAAACCGGTTTTAAAAAGCCTATCGTCGACGCTGAGTGGACCTTTATTGATTATCCTGATGCGACAACATTATGTCGGGACCTCAAAGCCGAAGGTTTTATGAATATACGTAGTGATCGACGTAAAACACTAACCGGTAAACAACGATTCAAGCAGTTTTACGACAATATGCAGTCGGGATCTCACATTCTGAGCCCTTCCAGTCCCTTTAGAGTGACCTATGAAATTGTTTATGGAACGGGTGTTAAATCTGTCTCCGGCCGGCCGGGTTCGGTAAAGGTCAATTTCTCTGAGTAAAACGGGTCAGGGACGAAAGTCGGGTGAATTGACAGGTAGCCCCGTATCCATGATCGACTGATACACCTCCAGTGCAATATAGTCTGGATTTTGTTCGGCGAGCGGAACCGCACCGGCGCGGATATAGCAAAGGGAATACTGGTTGTGCAGGCTGAGCCAGACATCGTTGTAAGAAGATTCGTTGTTAGAAGATTGGTTCAGTCTGCGCACCCGTTCAGGACTGTAAACCGGGAAGCTTGTTGAATGGCCCAGCGCCGGACTTAACACGTCCCCCCTGATCCGGTTTCCCGCGTTGCTGACATGACAGGATGCACAGGAAAAATTATGTTGACCCCGTCGGGACCAGAATAGCGTTCTACCTTTTTGATAGATGCGGCTCATTGCGGAATCTGAATAGTCGATTGTGATGAGTTTTCCCCGAAACTGCTGTTGATAAGCTGCGGAAAGGCCTGCAATCCTGTCCGCAGTCGCTGCCAAATTGGATAAATCTGAAGATTGTATGCAATCAGAAATGGCGCCTTCTGCAGTGATCGCCCGACCGTTGTAGTAATAGGGAAACGAATGAGCGCCGGGGTATCGCGCAAGACATTCTGCAACGCTTTGGGCTGCCCCTGAATTCTGGTTTAGCGCTTTTATTGATTGTGGTAGCGCATGCTGATACGGCGGAATAATGCCAAGCAAATCCCGGCTGATTTTTTGCCGTGCGTATTGCGGTAATGCATACACACCACGACTGAATTTCTCGAAGGGTACGCTAGGAAATCGCTGTTTGAAATAAGTTTGATATTCTGAGACTTCAGATTTAATTTCAGTGGAACTGAATGTGCCGGTCGCGGGTAGTGACTGAGCCAGGGCACTCGGAGGAATAATGTGTGCAAAAAGGATGCAAAGCGCAGTGATTAGCCCCACAAGCACCGTACAGGTTTTGATTGTTTTCGATGTCATTCCCGTTTAATCACGATTGAGTGGCTAACGAAGTAGTGGCTTTTCCTTTGGTCCCGAAGGTGTCGTTCCAGATCACCGATACACGGTCATTTGTCTCAAGGGTGG
>JAIBDK010000221.1 GCA_024679435.1 Gammaproteobacteria bacterium
CCAGTCATATCCATTGTGATCGGAGAGGGTGGATCTGGTGGTGCGCTGGCAATAGGTGTGTGTGATCGATTGATGATGCTGGAATATTCTACTTACTCGGTTATTTCTCCCGAGGGGTGTGCTTCAATTTTATGGAAAAGTGCTGAAAAGGCTGCGGATGCAGCAGAGGCTATGGGCGTCACAACACGTGAACTCTCCAAACTTGGGCTAGTGGATGAAGTGATAAGCGAACCTTTGGGTGGTGCGCATCGAAACTACGATGCGGTGGCAGAGGCCATTAAGTCGGGAATTTTATCAAGCCTGGATTACTATGCCGATCGCGACCCCGAGGAACTCATTGATCAACGTTATCAGCGTCTTATGAGTTTCGGCAGGTTTGACAGCAATAATTAATTTTCCCGAAGAATGCTATGACCCGGCGATATTAAAAAGGGTTCTTTTTGAAAATTTCAAACTCGCTAATGATGCCCAGATCGTTGTTGCATATAGTGGGGGATGTGATTCTCAGGTTTTATTAAACAGCCTCGCTAATATCAGAGCGTCTTCGAAAATATCCGTGTCTGCTGCCCATTTTGATCATGGTTTGCAGGTTTCGTCCTCACGGTGGGCGAATCAGTGTCGACGATGGTCCAAAGACCTTGGTATTAAGTTTCGGAGTGCTCGTCGGGAAGTGGTCAGCGATAGTGGCCACAGTCTAGAAGCGCTTGCCAGGGAGGCTCGTTATCGCTGGTTGGACGAGATTCTTAAACCGGGTGAAATTCTATTGACCGCGCATCATGCTGATGATCAGGCAGAGACATTTTTACTCCACCTTTTTCAGGGGAAGTCGATCGAACAACTGGCAGGAATAGCTCAATCCAGAGACGTGTTATGGGGTTCTTCAAACCGATTGATCCGGCCTATGCTGGGATTTACCCGCAACCAGATTCTAAAATATGCCAATGACCACGCTCTGAAATGGGTTGAAGACCCTTCAAACAATTCGACGGCGTTTTATCGTAATTTTATCCGTAAAGAGCTCGCACCTATTCTTTATTCAAGGAATCCTGATTTACGGAACGGCCTTGTAAAGGCCGCCAATTCCTGTGCAGAAGTTTCTTCCAGTTATCGATTAGAACTTGATCGGTTGCTGTCGAGCCAAACCCGCCCGGATAAAAGGTCGGTTTTCTGTTTAACAGATCCTTTTGCGGTGTCTGGAAAAATTAGCGCATCGGTTTCTGAGTTTGCAGATCTTGTTCGACACTGGATTCACAAATCGGGATGCTCATCGCCGACTAACGGTCAGCTTGATTCTCTGAGAAAACAAATAGTGGGTGTTGGCGTCGGTAGCTGTGATATCCGCGGCGGCGAGGCCTCCGTTCGATTCTACGGCGGACATTTGTATCTTATTCGACAACTATTGACACGTTGTTTCCGATCAATTGATTGGGATTTTTCCGAGACATTGGTGCCGGAGGTTGGCCTTAAAATTGTGCCTGGCAATTGCTGGTCAAGTGAAGAGGATAGGAATGGTTCGGATGATTTTAGCCTCAATTGGCGACAGGGTGGGGAAACGTTTAGATTGCCCGGGCGAAAACACAAGACCTCCCTGAAGAAGCTTTTTCAAGCTCGACGCATCCCACCCTGGGAACGTGACTATTTGCCCTATCTGGTTTGTCAGGACAAAATCATTTGGGTTTATGGCATAGGTGAGAGTGAGGATTACAGACAAATGTTTAAAAATAATCGAATTAGCCCAATATTTTCATTGCTTCGTGATTGAGTGTTGTGCCTATATTTGGTAACCTACTCTACCGTCCGGAACCCGTCTTCCAAAGGTTCCCAAACACATTTTTCATCCTGTTCAGCGTGCCCGTTTCCGTCACCGCGGATTATAAGGTATTGTTTTTGATCGGGTTTACAACTTTTTAATAGGCTGGTAGTCTGAATGACTAAATACGTGTTTATAACAGGCGGGGTAGTTTCTTCTCTTGGCAAAGGGATTGCATCAGCGTCACTGGGCAGTGTTCTTGAATCCCGGGGGCTGAACGTGACACTACTTAAGCTGGACCCCTACATCAATGTGGATCCGGGTACCATGAGCCCATTCCAGCACGGCGAAGTTTTTGTCACCGAGGATGGTGCAGAGACAGACCTTGATCTTGGGCATTATGAACGATTTGTGCGAACCACTATGGGCAAGGACAATAACTTCACAACGGGTCAGATTTATGAGAAGGTTATCCGAAAAGAGCGTCGGGGTGATTATCTGGGTGGCACAGTGCAGGTTATTCCTCATATAACCGATGAGATTAAGGAAAATATCCGACTTGGCGCCAAGGATGCAGATATTGCGCTGGTGGAAATTGGCGGTACTGTGGGTGACATCGAATCTCTTCCCTTTCTTGAAGCGATCCGGCAGATGCGTGTAGAGCTTGGGCGAAGTAATACGCTTTTTATGCATCTTACGTTGGTTCCCGAGATTCATGTTGCCGGAGAAATCAAAACCAAACCCACGCAGCATTCTGTAAAGGAGATGCGAGGTATTGGAATCCAGCCTGATATTCTGCTTTGCCGGGTCAGGGAGACATTGCCGGAATCGGCCAAACGTAAAATCGCACTTTTCACCAACGTAGAAGAAGATGCCGTTATTTCCGGCGTTGATGTGAGCAATATTTATGATATTCCGAGGCTGTATGTTGAACAGAAAATGGATCAGCTGGTGGTTGAACAGTTTAAACTGGATGTCGGGCCTCCAGACTTAAGCGACTGGGAGCGTGTTCGCGAAAGTACCAACAACCCGGAAAACACCATACGAATTTCTATGGTTGGAAAATATGTCAGTTTGACGGAGTCTTACAAGTCGCTATCCGAAGCGCTTATTCATGCCGGTATACAAACCCGAACCGCCATTGACATCAATTACGTGGACTCCACTGAAATTGAAGAGCATGGAACTGATATGCTGGAAAATAGTGACGCGATTTTGGTTCCCGGTGGATTTGGTGAAAGAGGCGTTGAAGGGATGATCAAGGCGGCGGAATATGCCCGGATAAACAAGATTCCTTATCTTGGAATCTGTCTTGGTATGCAGGTCGCAACCATAGAATATGCGCGCCATGTGGCAAATCTTGAAAATGCCCACAGCACCGAGTTTAATCGAGAGTCTCCGCATCCGGTAATTGCCTTGATTACTGAGTGGACGGATGCTCAGGGACAAATTGAACAGCGAGATGAAAATACCGATATGGGAGGGACCATGCGCCTGGGTGCTCAGGATATTCATCTTAAAGAAGACACGCTTTATCGCTCAATCTACGATAAAGCGGTGATTAGCGAGCGCCATCGCCATCGTTATGAATTTAATAATAACTATATGAAAACGCTTGAAGATCAGGGGATGATTTTTTCTGGGCTATCTGGAGACGGATTAGTTGAGGTCGTGGAGTTGCCGGATCACCCCTGGTTCGTTGCATGTCAGTTTCATCCGGAATTCACCTCGACACCGAGAGACGGCCACAAAATGTTCAACGCCTACATTCTTGCGGCCCTGGATTATTCGCAGGACGGGTCTTCGTGAGCTTATTCTCTGATAATGAAGTTGACTCTGAACCTGAATATTCTTTGAGACTCCAGAATTGTTAGGTAATACAGGACTATAATATAGCCATGAAGCTTCCAGATTTTTCCCGCGCAACGGGGTCCCCTTTTTTCCTGTTTGCCGGGCCCTGTGTGATTGAGTCAGAAGAGCATGCGCTATCAACCGCCGAAAAGCTAAAAGATATTACTTCGCGACTCGGTATCGATTTTGTCTACAAGTCTTCTTTCGACAAGGCCAACCGCACTTCGTCAGCTTCGCCAAGAGGACCCGGACGGGATCGGGGGTTGGAAATACTCGGTCGGGTTCGCTCAGAGCTCGATATTCCGGTTATTACCGATGTGCATACTGTGGAAGACGTGGTGCAGGCTGCAAAGGTTGTCGACGTTATTCAGACGCCGGCTTTTCTTTGCCGTCAGACCGATCTGATTCAGGCGGCGGCCAGTTCAGGTGTGCCGGTGAATATTAAAAAAGGTCAGTTTTTATCTCCTCAGGAAATGGAGCATGTCGTAGATAAGGCCAGAGAAGCTGATGCTGAAGCTAAAGTCATGGTCTGTGAGCGTGGATCAAGCTTTGGATATAATAACCTTGTGGTCGATATGCGAGGGCTCGAGATTATGAAAAACATGGGGTGTCCTGTGGTTTTTGACGCAACGCATTCTGTGCAATTACCGGGTGCTGGGAAAGGTAAATCCAGCGGGCAACGTGAGTTTGTGCCTGTTCTGGCCCGAGCCGCGGTTTCGATTGGTGTGGATGGGTTGTTTATGGAAACTCACCCGGAACCGGAAAGGGCGTTTAGCGACGGCCCCAATGCATGGCCGCTCGATCAGATGGAAGATTTGCTGGAAACTCTGATGGAGTTTGATCGAATCTCTAAAAGACTGTAATCGCTAATTGGCTGAATACTTAGGTTTGGCATCAGCGTAATCAATCGTCAGGCCTTAGATTGCTGATTAGTGGTAAGCACTATTTCAGGTAGGGTAGGGTTTCTAATTTTTTATTGTAAATGAAGGTAAAAAGTGAGTTTAAATTTAAAGATTAAAGATGTGCAGGCGCGAGAAATTCTGGATTCCCGGGGCAATCCAACCATTGCCGCGGAAGTATTGCTTGACGGTGGTGCCTGTGGTTCTGCGGCGGTGCCC
>JAIBDK010000257.1 GCA_024679435.1 Gammaproteobacteria bacterium
CGAGCGCAAGTTTTTCTTCACCTGGTGCGTAATAGACGTCTTTGTTGCCAATATTTGTTGTCGCATAACAACCCGCTAGCGGCAAAATAGCCGCTAATACGAGCATGTTATTTCTGATTTGACGGCAATTGTGGTTGATTTTCATTGCTGTTTACTGGTTTTTCTAAATTTAGAACGGTATTTTAACTTACTTCTTTCGCGCTGCGCGTGCTATTTTGACGGGCTTAAAACTCTTGTATGAGTTAAGTTAATGAGGGTGTCAGGATTTGTTTTCTATCATTAGTCTGATCAGATTCGCGGTGGATTTGGCGCCCATTTTTTCAATTATTTTTGCGCGATGATTTTCCACTGTGCGTTGACTGATACTGAGATCAATGGCAATAACTTTGTTAGCCGATCCTTTGACAATAAGTTCGAGAATTTCGCGTTCTCTTGGAGTAAGGCTCTCTAGAAGATTAAAAAATTCATCGTGCTCTGATTTGTCCTCGGTTTGCTTCCTGGAGGACTCCAGTGCGCCGTTAATGCAGTCTAACAATTCCTGATCACGGAATGGTTTCTGGATAAACTCTACTGCGCCACGTTTCATGGCCTCCACAGCCATCGGTATATCACCGTGACCGGTAATAAATATAATAGGTAGCAGGCAATTGTTTTCCATCAGCTCTTTCTGTAACTCCAATCCACTTTTTCCTGGCATGCGAATATCCAGTATCATGCAGCCCGCCATATTTGGAGAATATTGCTTGAGAAATGCCTGAGCAGAATCAAACTCCCTAACATTCAGTTCAACTGATTCAAGCAGTTCCTTCAGCGAATCCCGAACCGCCTCATCATCATCAACTATGTATACGTTTTCATTGCTCATGTCACGACTATCCTACCGCAGTAGGCAAGGTAATAAAAAATGTAGTGTTGTCTGCACCGCTTTCGACTCTTATTTTCCCTCCATGGGCATCTAGAATACTTCGGCTTATAGAGAGTCCCATCCCTGTTCCTGTTTTCTTTGATGTAATGAAGGATTCAAATAATTTATCTTTCAGATCGTCAGTTATACCGTGTCCAAAGTCTCGCACCCAGATTTCCACCTGATCGGACAATTCCGAGTCGCAAGTGCCTATGCAAATTCTACTGGAACGTTCTGCTGGAGCTATTGGTGGGGTTTCTGAAAAATCTTCAGTTGCATCAATGGCATTGCGGACCAGATTCAGAATAACCTGCTGAATTTGAATAGAGTCTACGATTACTTCACGAGTTTGCGGCATCAATTCAATATCCAATAACATGCCATGGCTGCGCGTGTCCGCCTGAACCAGAGAAATTGTATCCTTAACAATTTTATTGACTTCAACTCTTTCTCGAATTCGATCATGTTTTCTGATCAGTGAACGAATTCTCTGGACCACGGTGCCTGCCCTTAGCGCCTGTTTGTCGGTTTTTTCAAGCAATTCCTGCAGTTTTTGCTTTTCAAGGTTGCCGGATTCAAGTCGACGAAGGCAGGCCTGAACATAGGAGCTTATTGCTGAAAGCGGCTGATTTATTTCATGCGCAATACCCGATGCCATTTCTCCCATAGTGCTAACACGGTCAACATGCGCAAGCCTCTCACGAAACTCACTGGCTTCCTGTTCAGCTTTGATCTGATCGGTTCGATCAACGAGTTGAGTGATTAGTAGTTGCTTTTTGTCAGGAGAACCTGAGTTCACCAGGCTGCAATGCATAGTTGCATGAGCGACACTCTTGTTTTTGCGGAGATATCGGGCATTGAAGCTGAACGAATTGCCATCATTTTCTAACAGCACTTGCCTATGTTGTTCTGCTTTTTCGACATCATCCTGATGCAGAATCGTTTTGAAATCTTTCCCCACTACTTCTGATCGAGTATAACCTGTTAGTAAAATTGCTGAATGGTTCATGCTCAGCACGGTGCCGTCCGGTTCCAGAGTGATGATTCCGATAGGTGCATTTTCCAAAGTTATCAGAAGGGCTTGTTCACTCTCTCGGAGTTGTTGTTCACTTTTCCGAAGTGCCTCGCTAACACGCTCTTTTTCAGTGAGGTCTCGAATAATGCCGACAAATAGAACTTCACCTTCACGAGAATATTCGCCGACAGATAGTTCCATCGGGAAAACTGTTCCATCTTTTTTAAGCGCCTCCACCCGTCGACCGATACCTATGATTTTTTGTTCTCCAGTCCTGAAATAATTGGCTAAATATCCGTCATGCTCTGTCTGATATGGTTCAGGCATTAGTATGTTGACGTTTCTTCCTTCTAGTTCTGCGGTTTTGTATTGAAACAGGCTTTGCGCTGCCAAATTGATGTTTAAAATTTTGGCATTTCGATCAATAATAATTATTGCATCGGCAGCGGCATTGAGAAGGGCAGAAAACCCTTCCGGGGTTAATTCGAGATGGGGATTAGAAAGTGGGGTTTTCATCGAAGTATTGTATCGGAAACCGACTCTTAAATGCTGTTGACCTGATTTCGATCAAGAAAGAACTATTGCAATCAGTTAGTCTCGTCTCACCAAGAATCTCCTCGGTTCTTGAGTTGGTGTTTGGCAGAAATGCCACATTAGCTATGCAGCTACGCGCGAGTTGTTGCATGGCATGATAATCTTTTGATCTGGGTCGCAATAGCGGCCCATCTTTTTTGCCCGAAAACTCCCGTTCGTGTAATTTTAACTATCAGTAGAATTTCTGACTGTATGAGTAGAACTACTCATTCTTTGCTCAGTTTTTACGGATATTGTAATTAAAGTGAATGACATAAATTAGGGGTGAACAATCAATCGAGAGAATAACAATGCTTAACGTCGCCATAAAGCCATTACCTGCAACTGTTGCGGAGATACGTCACGGTTCCTGTCATTTACGTTCGGTTGCTGATCGGGAAGAGAATGTTATTTTGAGAGCCGGTAGCTGTTTATACAGAATGAACGATGAGATTGATGAGGTGTATCTTGTCAACTCTGGCGCCCTGAAAGTTCACCGTTTTTCTGAGTCTGGAGAGCAGCAAATTTTGGGGTTTTATCTTGCTGGAGACATTGTTGGACTAGACGCCTTGCCGACTGGAATCGCATGTTCTGAGGCCGTTGCACTGGATACCACGAGCATTACTCGAATCCGCCTATCTTCTGTATTTGAGGGTCGAGAGGCATTCAGCAGTCAGGATTTAGTCCGGTTGATGGGTGTTAGCCTCACTCGGGAAAATGATCTTGCTATGATGTTGTCTCAACGCACGGCAGACAGGAGGTTGGCGTGGTTTTTAACTGAATACGCCAATCGTCTTACTGTAATTGGATTTTCTCCGAAAGAATTTTCATTGCCAATGACCCGAACTGACATTGCGCTTTATCTGGGGCTGGCTCTGGAAACCGTTTGTCGCGAACTGGCCGGGTTCGAGGAGCAGGGGTTGATCAGTAAAGATCGGCGTCGCATAAAGCTGCTGGATATGGATGCCCTACAACATCTTGCGACGGGAGATGAACATCCCTGTTTCGCTGAATTAACACACTAACTTCTACCTAATTAGAATCAAAAGCCATGGCAAATATTGATCAATCTGCACTACTGATAGCGCTTCAAAACCAACTGAAATCCCTTGAACAGGAAATCGAACATGACCGGGAAAGTCTGGCCCGGGATGGTGTTACCGAGCGGGGTGGTAACGATTTAGGGGATGAATCAAGTCATGAGTTACAGACGATTCTAGGCGTTGATAAGGCTGAAAGAGATGTGAACGAATTGATTCACGTTGAAGCTGCTATCAAGCGATTACAGCAGGGGACCTACGGGAAATGCATCGATTGTGATGATGATATCGGTTCCAGCAGGTTGCAAGTAAATCCTGTGGCCGAGCGCTGCATCGATTGTCAGGAAAAGCTCGAAAACAAGCAGGATCAGCGGGATTCTTCGCCTAGTTTGTGAGTCTGGAATAACGCGTTGGGTCTGGTTCCCAGGGCGGCTTTGATAAATATATTGTCCTTTGGTGGGGTTTCAGATTTACAATGCCAGCTGTTTGCAGACGAAATTTATATCGATGGCATTTTTACCCGAATCCAGTCGGATAGATTTCTCTTGTTCAAACTGATCCAGTGGCTCTGCAGACGTTAGCTGTTTTTTTAGTACGGCAATTCCTGCTTCCGATGCATCTGTGCCTGATTCCTGTCTTTTACGGATTCTTTTTTCCAGAACTGCGGTATCG
>JAIBDK010000412.1 GCA_024679435.1 Gammaproteobacteria bacterium
AAATCAGTGTGGGGTTAGTTTTCACGGGGACAGGTTAATAATGTTCTTGATGAAAAACCTTATCCCAGTTAATCTCCGCACCCTCGTAATATTTCATATAAATCATTGGAAACAGCCTGATTGCGCGATAAATCCGATATGAAGCAAAAACAGGTACTTTAACTGATACTGGAAATGGTGGCTCTGCGGTTTGGCGCATTTAGTGTAACTCAGGAACGGCAAATTTTTTGGATATAAAACAAATTTTAACTGCGGATGTGGATATCGAGATTGCAAGAAATATATGTAGAATATTGGAATTTGCGCGAGCGGCAGAAATAATTTCACCGATCAAAGCAAAAACCAGATCCGGTTTTAAATCGCTGGATGGCTTTAAATAGAAACTTATCGACGATGCATTTTAAGGTTTAAAAAAGTAAATGAAGAGACTGGTTCGGGAGCCGTTACTATATTTTTTATTAACGGGTGGTGTTTTGTTTTGGCTGTTTCAACAGACCTCGCCATTTGTCGAGGATAATGGTCAGGGAAAGGCTAAAATCGTAGTTAGTGAAGGTCGGTTGGAAGCTCTGACGCTGGGTTTCGAAAAAGTATGGCAACGTCCACCAACGACGGAGGAAATGAACAGTCTGATTGAAGGGTTCGTAAAAGAAGAAGTGTTGTATCGGGAAGCTTTGGCGATGGGGCTGGACTCTGACGATCCGATTGTTCGACGGCGAATGGGTCAGAAAATGGGTTTTATTACGGAGGATCTCGCAGGTCTTGACGATCCCGGAGACGTGGAGTTGCAGCAGTTTCTTGATAACCACCCGAATTCCTACAGGATTCCTGCCCGATTAAGTTTTAGGCAGATTTATTTTGATCCAGGACGTTCTCCTGATGCTGACGATAGAGTTACAAAGTTATTGAAAAAGTTGAGAGCTCAGGATCAGAATATTGAAGGTTTAGGGGATTCGTTAATGTTGCCGACTACCTTCTCGGATGTTAGCGAACTTGAAGTCAGTCGAACTTTGGGGCAGCAGTTTTCGAAATCTTTGCTGGAAACGCCTCTTCGTTCATGGCAGGGGCCTTTGATATCCGGTTTTGGACTTCATCTGGTTTATATCAGCGAAATGTCTCCTGCTTCTGCCCCTGTTCTTGTGCAGGTCCGTGATCAGGTCTATCGCGACTGGGCTTCGAAAAAGCGTGAGCAAACCAATCAGATGTTTTACCAAACATTGCGAACACGTTACGACATAAAAATTGAATCCAGAGACGATGCAGATACTGCTGGGTTATCGGGGAAGACAACAGAAAATTGAATCGCAGGTTTTCTATTTGTTGGCTGCTGACGGGTCTTATGCTCTGTCTGATCGACAGTATGCAAACTACTGTTCATGCCGACGAGTATAGACCCGCTTACCTCGAAATCACGCAATCGGATACCGATAGATTTGATGTGTTGTGGAAAGTGCCGGCGCGAGGCGAGGATAAACGGCTTGGGCTGCACTATCAGTTTCCAGAGGATGTTGAAACACTGGTTCCCGTCCGCACCACGTATGTTGGAACCGCTTTTATCGATCAATTAACCGTTTATAGGCAAGGAGGGTTCGCCGGTGCTGAAATAAGGGTAAAAGGGCTGGACAGGGCATCTACTGAGGTGCTGGTCAGGATTGAGCGCCTTGATGGTTCTACGGAAATTGCCCGTTTGACACCGGCTTCTCCTTCTTTTGTTGTTTCCGGTGTTCCTGAATTCCATGATGTGGTTAAAACCTATCTGGTTTTCGGTGTAGAGCATATCTGGCAGGGAATTGATCATCTGTTATTTGTCGCTTGCTTAATACTGATTGCTGGAACCTGGAGGCGAATACTGATCACCATCACTGGATTTACCATCGCGCATTCGGTTACTTTGACTCTTGCCGCACTTGAAATGGTCCGAATTCCGGTTCCGCCTGTAGAAGCAACGATTGCATTGTCTATCGTATTTTTAGCTCGAGAAATTGCGTCCTGTCGAAGAGATACTCTGACCTGGCGATATCCGGTTACGGTGTCTGCAACGTTTGGGCTGTTGCATGGATTTGGCTTTGCTTCGGCATTGCGTGAGGTGGGATTACCGCAATCGGAAATTCCCGGGGCGCTGTTATCTTTCAACATTGGCGTAGAAATTGGACAGGTATGTTTTGTCGGAGCCATACTAATTCTAGGTTGGCTAATTAATCGGTCGCTGTCAGTGGTTTCGGGCAAAACACTCGACTGGCTGGACTATGTTGAAAAGCCCATCGCCTATAGCGTGGGCGGGGTGACAGCTTTCTGGACAATAGAACGGGTCTGGGCATTCTGGATATAGTTGTCAGAATGTTCTGTTATTCAGATTGACGAAAATAATACGCGTATTGATTGATGAGTAAACAACCCTCCAGTAGTAATTCCTAATGAACGATAGCAAAAGCATGGATATGGACACGCGGGTATCGGGCGTGCTGGTTTTTTTCCTGTTGATGATCACCGAAGTTTCCTTTGCACTAAATACGGAAACGGATCAATGTCTGATTGATATGCTTAAAACTGTGGACGGTCAGACCACAGTGGAAGCAGTGCTGGCGCTTTGCCAGGATGATGCGACT
>JAIBDK010000183.1 GCA_024679435.1 Gammaproteobacteria bacterium
AGGATATGTACCAGGCTATATCCAGGGAGAAACAAATCAAAGCAGGGTCGCGAAAAGCAAAAAACAAACTGATCGAAAGCATCAATCCGGCGTGGCGAGTTCTGTATCAGGATATTCTCAACTGAAGGAGATTGCCGCGTCGCTGCGCGACTCGCAATGACGGCTAAGTGCCGTTTCGGAATCCCGGGAAGTGCTTACCAGCGGCTGCTTTGGAGAAAACAGGCTCTCAGAAATCACATATTAGCTTCCTAAGACTGATCAACCCCGGTGATAGCCATACCACCAATTTCGATAATTTGATTTTGATGAGGATGGATCAAATTGTGGTAGATTTGAAGATGAGCGACACAAAGGGAAGAGCCGATGATTGAAATAAGCGAGCAGGAATACGAGAGTGTTGAAGAGTTCAAAGATGAAATCATCAATAGCTTTGCCGAAGCTTGTGGGCAACCATTTGGCTGGAGTCAATTTGCCTTTGAGGCCCTCGCCAACGGCGAAAGGGTGGGTGTCGTCATGGGCTACAGGCTCTATGACTGGTTGTATGTCGAGTACCTCGCTGTGACGGAGGCTTCCCGCGGGGAACGTGTGGGGAGTCGGCTTTTAGAACGCGCTGAAGCACTTGCCCGGGAGTTGTCGCTTGAAGGCGTTGCTTTGGATACCTTTCGGTATCAGGCACCGAGCTACTATGAGGTCCGGGGTTACGCCGAATGCATGGTGATCCCCGGGAAGAACCGTGAAAGCGACCGTATTTACTTCCAGAAAAGACTTCAGGGAAATTGACTGCTTTGGGTCGATTGTGCCCACAAGAGACACTGGTGGCTTTAACGTGGGAAGCAATCTTCGACCAGTTTCCGTCATTGATCCGAGACGAGATCAGAGGCAGCTATCGCACCAAAGCAGTCATTTATGGTTGAACAGTTATTGGCAACTTCCACCGGCCAGGAACGGACCCTCAGTTTGAAAATCCATCCTAAACGACGTTACCCTCCACACTGCACTTCTAATGGAAATAAATTTCCGGTCCTTGCGCTAAAGGTCGATATGCCTGCTGAAAAAGTCAGCGTAGAAGGAATCATCGACGCTGACTCTCACTTTAGTTGCCGATTGGTAATTGATTAATGGCTCTGTATTAAACCGGCGATTCCCAAATACGGGTTATCAAAAAGCCCTCGGTCTCGGGCTTTCTACCGACCCGAGCTCCGTCTCACTACGCTTCCCAGAAAGGTTTATTACCCTCGATGAAGCGCTCCGAATCACTGATTCCGACATCTTTCAGAATGCTGGGATCGAGCGCATAGAACGACGTACGTGATATTTCGCGTTGTCGCCAGATTGCGATGATCTTGGTTACCCTGGTTAGCAACTCTAGAGAACAGATCGCAAGGTTCCGCCTGACGGTCTCGGATTGTGATTGTCTTAATGTCAATGTCATCGTTTTTTCCTGCTTCGTTGTTGGGCGTAATTATAGGCAAAGGGGCCAAATGTCCCTGTTGTCAATTACCCGGATCGGTGTGGATTATTTCCTACGAATTAGGTGAATTTTTCACAACCTTTTTGAGGTCATTACTGTATGACTCAAATACAGTTGATGGGTACAGCTCTTGCAAATATATGGATGTAGTTGGGCAAATTTCCCTTTACTCGAGTGATTTGACATCTGCCTGAGGGTTTGATTTGGGGGCAGCAGTTCCAAGGCACTGAAAATTCGCGTATCGTGTGCCCAAGCTTGTTCAGCCAACGGCTGCCGTCGATGCGGCATTACCTTCGGATTATCCGGCAAGCCTTTCCACTTACCAGTTGGCAGGCAGATTCTTGTTGATCACGTAATGCTTATCCGTAATCGAAATATAACTACCGTTCTCGAGATCCTTAAGAATCTTGCTGACCATTTCGCGCGAGGATCCGATCATGCCTGCAATTTCCCGGTGGGTAAATTTGGGTACTAACCGACGATCGCCAGCCTCGACGGCATATTTTTCGAAAATATGGGTAATGCGGCCATAAACGTCATGTAACGCGATACTACCAAGTTCTTCGGTGGTATCACGCACCATGTTGGCCAGGTTTTTGGCAAGCGCAAGAGCAATCTCTGAATGACGTTTCAGAAAAGACAGGTACTTTTCCCGTGAGAACGCCGCTACGACACAGTCGGTTATCGTTACGACACTGGCGGTTCTGGGGAAGTCTCCGATCAATGCAACCTCGCCAAAGGAATCGCCGGATTTGAGTATTCGAACCGTCAACTGCTTTCCCTTTTCGTCTTCGACGTAAACCCGAATTTCCCCCTCGATTAATATGAACATTGAGTTGGTATCATCACCCTGCTGGATGATTACCATATCCTTCTTGTAACTCCGCCGAATAGCGACGTCCGCGAGCGACTGAAGGCCTTGTTCATCGAGGGTGTTGTAAGGGGTTACCGTTCCCAAAAAATTCAACATAGCCCTGTTTCCTTTTTACTGCCTGGGTTAAATTACATTATTTCTTGCGAACAAACCAAGTAAGATTTGCCGATTCTGCAGAAAAGAAATCCCATCCCAGGTGGCTGTGGTTAAATCAGCGCATCGCGATTCGGCAGACTTAAGGGTTGGTCGCAATCATTGTTATGCAGTAATACCGGGGACGTTGTGAAATATTCACCATGCCGGATCAAGTTGTTTGTTGGCCCCGTAAACCTGAATATTAGTGGCAACTGAATTAATCCCTTAAAATCAAATTCACTGTCACCACGTTGAAGTACTCCTGCTTTTGGGGGATGACAATAATGGCGGGAGATATGTAAGTCCGCTTCACAAAGCAGAAATAATCCCAGGTTTCGGAAACGGCAGCTACCAGCACGAAGCGGTAGTTACTAGACTGGAAATGTTAGGCGGCTTTCGCACCATAGCCACCATTTCTGCTTGAATAGTTACTGGCAACTATCGGCTGCGGATTCAACCGGTCAATGCAACATATTGGTTAAACGTCAGATCTATCCGGAAGACTGGGCCGGTTATCCGCTTAAACTTGAGGTTGGTGAAAGATTTTAAGACATGCGGCGTATTACGCTGCACTAATACGTTTTAGCGCGCTAGTATGTGTCGATTTTAGCCTATAGGACAAGATGTCTCATTTACTTCACTATAATAGATTTTCTGGCTAGAAATTTTCCCTAGTAAATTGTAGATGTTTCTAATACGTTCTGGTGTTTTTTCAGGGAAACTTTGACCTGTTGGAATTTTTTTTTCATCCTCGGACCACATAACACGAAGTGCTTGCTCGATAAGTTCAACGTCATGCATGTCTAAAGTAAAACTATCGTTATATTTTGGCATGGCTATTCAAGTACCTTGTAAATAAATTTTGATGAGCCAAGGTTGGCACACACCTAGCGGTAAGTAAATTTAATAATACTTTCCTAACCCATAAGAAATACTTTAAATGTTAAATACAAAATGTATTCCCCCAACCATAATAGTATTTCCTCGAATATGGCTCCACTCATACTAGCAAAATAATGATCTTCACCTTCAACCAGGATACAGGGGTCATATATGGAAACTAGTGATTATTCCTTAGAAAGAGGAAATACTCACTGTTACGCTCCGTCGGTGACCAGTTTTTTCCAGTTTGTAGTTTATTTATTTCTTAATGACTGGATTGGGCACAAAGCCGCTATGGTAATTTTGGAGTTGAGAATCTCAGTTGGGTCGTTAACGGCTGCTCGCGGTAATTACCTGGGCGCCCGGTGTGTGCCGCTCGCTGCCGCCCACGATGCGCTTCTCAGCGGCTGCTATTGAGAAAGCTGACCCCTAAGTCATCTACGTCAGCGGCGGCAATGTGCCCAGAGTGGACTCCGGTTTCTAAAAATTAGCTGAAATCTTCAGTCAGTGACAGATACTTGGCAGACATAAAAAACCCCGCACAGTGGCGGGGCTTCAGTGTTTGATTAAATTTAGCGGTTAATCTACTTTTCTACGTCGAGATATTCCAACAAAGCCAATCAGTGCCGTGCCGAATAGCCAGACGGCTGTGGGAACTGGTGCTTGTAAAGTGTCTGTCCCTCGTTTTGTTCGCGACAGCCCGGACTGAAGTACGCTATTTGGCGTGGGTCGCCAGTTCGCGCTCGCTGCGCGCACCGAGTTTACGCATGATCATGGCAGCCGGGCAAAAGCCCGTGAATGACTGTTGAAACAGGTTCACGCCGACAAATACGGTCAACCAGATAAAGCCAGGATGAACGAACTGGGTAAGTAACACCGAGAGCAGGACCATCAAGCCTGCGAAAGCGCTAACCATTCTTTCTAGTGACATTTGAAAATCCTCTGATCTTCGATACCAGACACCATTTTATGCCTATCCAAGACCTGCGTTAGTTAATTAGTAGAATCTAATATAGAAAGCAGATTACTTTAGATGGAGCTAAATTACCAGTGACGCAAACAAGGAAACCGGATTAATAGACGCCTCTGACATCACTCCAGAACAATTGGCAGAAATGCGCGAGCATGCCCAGGACGCTACTTTCCTGCTGAAGCCCCTGGGCAATGAAATGCGCCTGGGCATCCTTTGCATGCTCTGCGAGGGTGAGATGTCCGTCAGCGAACTGAACAAGCAACTAGACCTGAGCCAGTCCGCCCTGTCGCAACACCTGGCGGTATTGCGCAGTAACTAAAAAAAGCGGACGCCGGCGAATCTGCGATGGGGGGCCGAGAAGTACCCGAAGCCGACATATGAACTGTTTGTAAAAACCCATAATTAAAAGATTACCGTCCTTCATTTAAGACAACTAAAGACAGGTCAGTCGATCCGCCTGACTCTTCAAGGAGAATATTCTGCGATTGAAATTCCATGTAAGGACAATATACGGGCAGGTAGTCCGATGATAGCCTTCCGTACATTGGTGCCGTTTTATAGGAATCGGCAATTAAGTATTGTGATCTGACCCGGATTTCGGGTTGGAATTATCTCCCGGAATTCCTGATTTGTTTACAACGGACCGCGCCAGGCATGAGAGAATTCTGCTGTGACAGAATCATTACGCGCCAGGCCACAAGCCGCGTACTTACCTCGAATCAGGGCTAAATGCTCACGACCAAAAAGTCCAATCTCACGATTAG
Organism: Gammaproteobacteria bacterium; assembly: GCA_024679435.1. Taxonomy (GTDB): domain Bacteria; phylum Pseudomonadota; class Gammaproteobacteria; order Arenicellales; family Poriferihabitantaceae; genus JAIBDK01. The sequence goes on from JAIBDK010000183.1 coordinate 5,100, forward strand.
CGGCCGCGTCTGCGAACACAAAATGAGGGACACCGTCATAACCTGTCGCCTCGGCGCGAGTCATACTCTCTTTTAAGCTTTGCTCGCTAGCGCCACCCTCAGCAACAAACTCATCGAACCCATCCATTGCAACACCAACCGCCCTTAAAGCGCGGCTTAGGTCTTTTTCCGATTCAAGTTCGAAGTTGCGCCAGCCGCTCCCCCATCCTTCGAGATATACGAACATTAGAAATGGAACCTCCAGCTGCTGTTGCTTGGCAAATAGAAAGGCACGATGGGAGAGCTCCGAATCCAGCAAGCGATGGGGGCTTCGAAAAGGGAGTTCTTGCATCGCGGCATACTCCCTCGCAGCCGCATAGTA
>JAIBDK010000128.1 GCA_024679435.1 Gammaproteobacteria bacterium
CCTCGTTTAACCAGTTTCATGTGCAATATTTCCATCATCTGGCCGATTTTAAACGCATCATCCCCGGTGAGAGTGAGATTCGGATCACTATCCTCAACTCTGGCGTTGCTGCCCTTAAAGTCAAAGCGGGTGCTTATTTCCCTGTTAGCCTGATCGGCAGCATTTTTGACTTCCTGCCAGTCTACTTCTGAAACGATATCGAATGAGGGCATAATTATCGATGATACAGTTATTTATGGTTTAAGTAATTGTGGTATATGTGGTTCGATTCTGGAATTAATCAAGGCTGCAGATTAAATTCGGTCACTATATTTGAGAGATCTGGTAGAAAAATCACTCTCTTAACTATACTCAAAATATCACTTTAATGCCATCGAGGCGCCATGCTGGCGGCGATTTAGCAACTGACTAATTTGCAGATTCGGTAATTTTCTCCATCGCATGCTTCTGTAACGCATGCACCAAAAGCTGAACGGAGGGACCAGACTGATCAAGCAGCTCAATCATCTTTTTTCTGCTTTGATCTTTAACGGTATCGTCAGGCCCATCGGAAACAAGTTTGAGCACGACCGACCTATGGAGACACCCAGCTTCCTCTAAAACCGATAACATTCCTGCCGCTTCCATTTCGTAAACTTTATTTCCCTTATACATTTCCTCAACGTTGTCTACCGTGCACACTCGCGCCTGATTCAGTGCTGAAAAAGAAACATCCTCGGGGAAACAAGCCATCTTCCATTGACGGGACTGCGATGGATAATTTACCGAGTCGGCAATAACCAGTTCGCCCACCTTAAACTCCGAGGATCCGGCAGTTCCATAGTTCAGCCAAAAATCACACTGACCGTTTGCAAACGATGGTAGACCGGACTTCAGAATCGCCGTCATAGATCGACATCGTTGATAGCCGGTTCCGCATATTCCAAGTCTGACGTTATCACCTGCATAAACTGCATGGTTTGGGTAATCTGGATCTCGTCCCAGTGACAGTCCATTAATAATCCCTTGCGCCTCAGGCTTATGGGCCACGACAACATTCAGTGTCATTTCAACAGCCACTTTGCCTTGAGTTGATGACAGAGATTCACCTCATCGGTTTTATCTCTTTTACTGTAACCCTTTATCAAAATATCCAGCTTTTGTGCGAGCATGTTTTTGGTTGCCTGAATCTGATTTTGGTGCAGACTCCCGGTTTCCAGCAGTTTGTCCATAGCCTGCACCCTAAATCGATCCATACCCCAGTGCTTTTGAGATAACTGATCATCATGACCACCATATTTTTTCAACAACTGTTGTTCCACCAGCAACACAGGATATCGGCTGAATATTCTCAACCACAAATCATAATCTTCGCAGGCTGGCAGCGACTCATCAAACAGACCGACATCATCAAGCACATCGCAATGCAAAAGAATTGAAGAAGGTGAAACACAGCATAATGGTAAACACTGATCAAAAATCCAGCCGTCGGGCTTGGCATGTTTTTTCATTGAATTAACCTGCTTACCATTTCTTATCCACATTTCATTGGTATGACAAACCCGCATTGTCGGATTTTTACACACAGCCTGCTGCTGAGCATCAAGCTTTCCTGGCAGCCACTGGTCATCAGAATCGAGAAACGCGATCCAACTGGCCGAGGATTCACGAATACCCAAGTTACGCGCCGCACTGACACCCAGGTTTCGCTGATAAAGATACTTGACCTCCGGATAACGGGAACAAACGAGCTCACCGGTATTGTCGTTTGACCCATCATCAACCACGATAATCTCCCGCGGCAACAGCGTCTGGGACAGGACGGATTCGAGCGCACGGGGAAGTAGCGCAGATCGGTTCCAGGTGGGGATTATGACGCTTATTTCCACTTTTTTATCCCATAACAGATAAAGAATCAGGCAAAGAACAAGACCGGTTCACGAAAATACGGGGGAAACTGGACTTTCACCTCAGATGCAGGGGCATTAAATTCAATGCCAACTCAACAGATCGCCTACCAAAAAACCTAAATAAATAGCTTTTTACAGGGTTGTTACCACATCCTGACCCTCCCAATTATGTGAGCAAAAGTGATTAAAGAAGATGCGCAACCGCATCTTTTTCTTCACGCAGCTCATTTTCTGTATGCTGCATGCGCTGCCGGCTAAAATCACTAATTTCAAGGCCCTGAACAATTGCATACTTTCCGTCCGCGCAGGTAACCGGGTAGGAATACATAATACCCTCTTCGATACCATAACTGCCATCAGACGGAATCCCCATGCTAACCCAATCGCCTTCTGCCGTGCCGAGCGCCCAACTCCGCATATGATCAATAGCGGCAGACCCCGCAGAAGCCGCACTTGATGCTCCGCGAGCATTGATAATAGCCGCACCACGTTGTTGAACCGTAGGAATAAAATATTCAACAAGCCAATCTTGCTCAACCATGCTGCTGGCACTCTCTCCATCAACGGTGGCACTGCTGATATCCGGATACTGCGTAGCGGAATGATTTCCCCAGATGGTCATCTTTTTGATAGCGCCATGGTGAACTCGAACTTTTGAAGCCAACTGGGACAGGGCCCGATTATGATCCAGTCTCATCATCGCGGTAAACTGGGTTTTATCCAAATCAGGTGCATTGGCCGCAGCAATCAAAGCATTTGTATTCGCAGGATTCCCCACCACCAGTATTTTCACATCTCGAGATGCATGATCATTCAGAGCCTTACCCTGAACAGAAAAGATGGCACCGTTATCTTTGAGCAAATCCCCTCTTTCCATCCCGGGACCACGCGGCTTGGAACCTACCAGTAACGCATAATCCACACCGGCAAAAACGACATTGGGATCATCCGAGGCCTCTACCCCCGCAAGCAGCGGAAATGCGCAATCATTTAATTCCATAACGACACCATTTAGCGCATCCATCGCGGGGGTGATCTCCAGAAGCTGAAGAATCACCGGCTGGTCTTTACCTAACATATCCCCTGCTGCGATTCTGAATAACAATGCATAGGAAATATTACCCGCGGCACCTGTTACCGCGACTTTTACAGGTTTTTTCATTGCGAACCTCGCTGTTTAAGTTATCCGTCTATTATAATTCAATGTCCTAATCGAGACTATAATCAATAATCTAAACCGCCGATTAAATATTGATTTGTAGAAATATTTGCGACTAGTTTTGATACCTGTCAACCCGCGACTAAGGTTGACTCAAAAGCCCTCAATCCGTACTATGCGTCGCGATGAAAAAAATAAAATCGCAGTCCTGCTCAACCGCACTCCAGTTCACTCCTCGAATCACCCTTCTGATTACACTATTAATCACAGGGGGGTGTTCGACTACCTCATCCGTAAACACAAGCAAAACGGTAAAACCCACCGTAATCGAAAACGCGAAAATTACTGCTGCAGATAATACGTCTCGTCAACATAAGGTAAGTTCCCGACAATATGTCCCTCAACCAGGCCACCAGGCCAACAAACTGGTAACCGAAATATCGCGAAGCGACACCCGCCTCAAAAATAGTGACGGAGTCGGTGAAAATGGCGCTGTTGCCCCAAACGAAAATGGTGACTCTTCGGACAATGTGCAACTCAATCAACCCCCCGTGGATCTTTGGGTGCATTTGCGAAACAGTTTTGATCTGAAATACTCAAATCCAAACGACCGTACCATTGCCAGCTTTGAAAAATGGTACAGCGATCATCCAAAATATTTTGACAGGATTGCAGATCGCGCATACTGGTACATGCCCTACATCCTTGAGCAGATTGAAGCACGGGGTATGCCAGCGGAAATCGCCATATTACCCGCTATTGAGAGCGCTTACAGAGCTGAGGCAGTATCAAGATCAAATGCAGTGGGGATGTGGCAGTTTATCGAAGCAACCGGCACCCGGTTTGGACTTCGCCGCGATTGGTGGATGGAAGGCAGGCGTGATCTGGTTCACTCCACCCGGGCAGCACTGGATTACCTGGATTTTCTATCCCGAGAGTTTAACGGTGATTGGGAACTGGCATTTGCAGCCTATAATGCCGGTGAAGGAACCATACGTCGTGAGGTGAAGCGCAATGCCGCAGCAGGAAAACCTACGAATTATCCTAATCTGAAACTGCGCAAGGAAACTCGGGAATACGTGCCAAAGCTTTTTGCGGTACGTAATATTATCGCGAATCCTGAAAAATACGGAATTGAACTTAAATCAATACCGAACGAACCAACCCTGACAGTACTAAATTTGCGCACCCAGACAGACCTTGTGGTTGCCGCATCACTAATCCCAATAAATGAAAGTGAACTACTGCATCTAAACCAGGGCTATAAACGTGGTGTTACTCCACCAAATGGACCACACCAGATTATCGTTCCGTCTATTTACGGAAAACAGCTCACCCGTGAACTAGACAAACTAAGCCATCAACAGCGGATACGCTGGGCCAGGCACGAGGTAAGAAAAGGCGAGTATTTAGGACGCATTGCCCGTCAACATGGTGTAACCATAGATTCGATTATGCAGGCTAACCAGATGGCCTCCAATCTGATTAAACCGGGTCAGGAGTTAAAAATTCCGTTAAGCTCAGGCCGATACGAGTATGCTGAGTATTCAGAGTCCGGGGCTAAGATCAAACAAGGCGATCGGGTTTATACGGTAAGGAAGGGTGATTCCCTGTGGAGAATTTCCCAGTCAAACGGTATTTCGCTAAACTCTATTCTACGCTGGAACGATATCTCAAGGTCCTCTACCCTTCGGCCAGGGCAGCAGTTAATTGTTGGCAAGTCTTCCTGATCCAAACAGCCGGTCTGAATAATACTGATTGGCTATCGGTGAGCAAGAATCCAGTTCCAGAGTAATCAGCAAAGACTATAAATCTTTAGACAGTACCAGCGCGTCCTCCCTGTTAGAATTCCCTGCACCTGTTATGCCAAACCTGTAATAATTTTTGCGAATGCCCGCCTGCTTAAATCCCATAATGTCATAAAGTTTTTGAGCTGCCATATTGCTTTTTCGAACTTCCAGCCAGATTTTCTTACAGGAAGAGCATTGCAGTTTTTCTATTAACCCGAGCAGAAGTGTTCTCCCCAACCCCTGCCTGCGTCTTGACTTGACGATCACAATATTCAGAATCTCTGTTTCGTCTCCGACATTACGAAACAAACAATAACCACAAGACTCTCCGTTAACTAGAACTTTAAGAATTTGACAACCGTTACTATAACTTTGTGACAAAGCATCCAAACTCCAACTCGTAGCGATCACTCCAGTTTCCAAAGACGACAATGCAGGTAAATCCTGAAACAACGCCTCAGCCACATCAACAGCTGTATTGCCTGACATAAATTCCCTAAACTGGTACGTATCAGGATTCAGCCAGAGATCTGGCCAATAAAAGATCTTCCCAAACATCGAGCTTGTCGCCGGGGTCTCTCAACAAATGAGCAGGATGATAAGTGGCAATCAGGGGTATTTGCCGTTCCCCATAACTGTGAATTATTTGTCGTAAATTTCGCAACGGTTCCTCGCTATCCAGCAGCAAATGTGCACTCGAGCATCCTAGCGTAACAATCACTTTTGGTTTAATAACTTCCAGTTGTTGCTTAAGATAGCGCGAACATTGAGATATTTCTTCAGGAAACGGAGCCCGGTTTTCAGGAGGCCGACATTTCACGCCATTAGTAATAAAAACCGCGGCCCGATCAACGCCGAGTGCTGCGATCATAGAATCCAGCATTTTTCCCGAGCTACCGACGAATGGCAAACCCTGAATATCCTCTTCCCTGCCGGGAGCTTCTCCCACAAATACCCAGTCAGCCACCGCACTGCCATGCCCCGGAACTACGTGGTTGCGCGTTCTGCTCAACCCACAATTGTGACAGCTTCGGATTCTATCTGCGATTGTATCGAGCGTTAAATCGGTAATCGAAACAGAAACACCATCTAATTCAGGTGTTTTCAACTGCTCTGCTTCAGACACACCTGAAACAGATTGGCCAAATTCAGATTGACTTGTTTCCGTCTTAGCAGACACTGCTGATTCCGGTTCGCTTTTCCGATTGTGTAATGGGTCACGAAAGCTCCAGACATCGATTCCCATTTTCCTGAGAATTTCTAATTTACGCGTATCCAGTTGAGACATATATAACGGCGCGAACCTATGAACTAAGGACTCTTTTCGGAAAATTTTGTGGCGTTCGTCTCATCGTCCTCGTCATCGTCCTCGTCAGGCAAAAATGCCGGGCTCTCTTCCTCCCCTTTACGCCATCGCAAAACAAGCCCAACCGGACCCGAAATCGCATAGACCAATGCCATCAGAAAAAGAATTCGAGGCGGATCAAATGAAATGAGAACTATGCTGGCGACAATCGCTAAAAGCACATAAAACGGAATTTTGTGCTTGGGATCAAAATCCTTGAAACTGCGATACTTGATATTACTCACCATTAGCAAGGACATAAGGATTGTTACCAGAGCACTGAGCCATGCAAGGGACTCTCCGGATATCCCAGTGACATGAAAATTCCACACCCAAAAAACCACGAATGCGGCAGCCGCAGGGCAGGCTAATCCATAAAAGTAACGGTTATCTTTAACCGTTAAAGTGTTGAATCTAGCCAATCGTAATGCGGTGGCCGCTGCGTACAGAAAACCCACCAGCCAGCCGACCTTACCGAGATACTGTAGTGACCAGAAATATATAATCATTCCGGGTGCAACACCCGACGAAATAACATCAACCAAACTATCGTATTCCTTGCCAAAATCGCTTGCTGTGTTGGTCCAGCGCGCAACACGGCCATCCAGACCATCCATAATTATGGCGATAAAAACGGCACTGGCCGCCTGAGAAAAGTTGCCCTGAGA
>JAIBDK010000275.1 GCA_024679435.1 Gammaproteobacteria bacterium
ATGCTTTTATTGTTAGAGTCATGAAGGAAGGTTATCTGGACCAGGAAAAAGCTTATACGGGTCAGCAGATGGTTTCCGAAGCCAAGTCTAAGGGAACGGTGTTCTGGAATCCCAGACTGGTCCCGGTTAATTAAATTGAACTAGAGCTGATTAAGCGCTGTGATGGCTTGTTGATGCAGTATGGGGTTGGCTGAAGCCAGGACTTCACCGAAAGAGTCCAGTGTTAGGGTATTACCCTGCCAGTCAGTGATGCAGCCTCCGGCGCCGGTTACCACCGGGACCAGAGCAAAAAAGTCATAGGGTTTCAGGTCGGCTTCACAAACCATGTCGTTAAAGCCCGAAGCCAGTAACCCATAGCTATAACAATCGCCACCAAACACGCGGAACTTGCAACTGCGGGTGAATTGGTCGGCTACTTTTCCATTTTGTTCGTTAAACATGTCCGTTGTGGTTGTGTAAACCGTCGCAGAACTAACCGTCTTGCTGGAACGGGTTGCGCAGGGCTGACCATTGTGGGTTGTAGGACGGCCACTGACACCGATCCATCTTTCATCAAGAATCGGATGATCTATTAATCCGATGACCGCTTCTTGCTTATGAATCAGGGAAATAAGTGTCCCGAAGGTCGGCATTCCCGTCGCGAAGCATTTCGTGCCGTCGATGGGGTCGATCACCCATTGCCATTCACTTTCGCTATCCAATATACCGGTTTCTTCACCGAAAAAGCCATGTTCCGGATGACGTTCAAGAATTATTTCTCTGATCGCCAGTTCGGTTTCCTGGTCTGCGATGGTGACGGGTGTTCTGTCTTCTTTGGCGCCGACATCCATGGCCGCTCGAAACCAGTATGTGGTGATAGAGCGCGCCTTGTCAGCCGCCAGACATGCGGTCTCTACCAGGTGGTCGAGTTGTCCATCAGGGTAATTCATCGGTTTTGAATAATCATGGATATGGTCAAGTGGAATGATCGTATTTTACCTCTATTCCGATTGCTATTGAGATGTAAATTGAAAGCAGTAATTCAAGGCCATTAAATATGTCGCAATCCAACCATTTATCGGCGCAGAAAACCCTAAAAAAGGTAACTTTAACCGCTATTCTCAAGCTTGGGATTGCGGTAGAATCCGCGTCCCGTTTTAGCTAAAAACAACCCCTTTTCGAGGAGAATCCACGAAATGAAAATACTGGTACCAGTAAAACGCGTCATCGACGCGAACATCAGGGTTCGGGTCAAATCCGATCAGACTGGTGTTGAAACCGCAAACGTCAAAATGGCCATGAATCCGTTTTGCGAGATAGCGGTAGAAGAAGCATTGCGTATGAAAGAAGCAGGCCATGCCGAGGAAGTAATTATCGTGTCTGCCGGCCCCGAAAAGTGTCAGGAAACTATTCGAACGGGCCTGGCTATGGGCGCAGATCGAGGTGTTTTTGTTAATACTGAAGCGACACTTGAACCCCTGGCTATCGCCAAGATGCTGCAGGCAGTGGCAGATAAAGAAGGCGCTGAGCTTGTGATTCTTGGCAAACAATCCATCGATGATGATAATAATCAGACCGGTCAGATGCTTGCGGCACTGATGCAGCGTCCTTTAGGAAGCTATATTTCGAAAATCGAAAAGAATGATGGGGGGTTTGCCATTACCCGTGAGATTGATGCGGGTCTGGAAAAACTCCAGATTACCTGTCCTGCGGTTGTGACTACGGATTTACGCTTGAACGAACCTCGTTATGCTTCATTGCCGAACATCATGAAGGCAAAGAAAAAACCTATTGAAATATTGACCCCTGAGGAACTCGGTGTTGATATCAGCAATCGGATGGAAGTTGTTCAGGTTACCGAGCCGCCTGCCCGGGATGCCGGAGTGATGGTTTCCAGTGCTGCGGAACTGGTTGAGAAACTGAAAAACGAAGCGAAGGTGATTTAGATGAGCATTTTAGTAATAGCAGAGCATGACAAGTCGGTTTTATTGCCCGCCACACTCAATACGGTAACGGCTGCGGCTCAAGTTGGTGGAGACATTGATCTGCTGGTTGCCGGTCACGATTGTGGTGCTGTGGCGGATGCCGCGGCGAAGATTGCGGGTGTTAATAAGGTTTTAGTATGTGACAGTTCTACGCATGCCAGTGATATCACTGAAAATGTAGCCGTTCTGATACAGGCCAGATCTGCCGATTATAGTCATGTCATGGCGCCTGCGACCACTTTTGGCAAGGCCTTGATTCCCTATGCGGCTGCCCTTTGTGATGTTCAGGCGATTTCCGACGTCAGTGAAATAGTGGATGCAGATACTTTTGTTCGTCCTATCTATGCCGGCAATGCGCTTGCTACCGTTAGGTCTTCGGATTCGATTAAAATGCTGACAGTGCGAACCACCGCATTTGAGCTGGCGGATGCCGACACTGGCAGTGCTTCTGTTGAAACTATTGATGATGCCGGTGCGAACGAATCTATCGAATTTATTGGGCAGATGCTGAGCGAAAGTGAACGTCCTGAACTGACATCGGCAAAAATAGTTGTTTCAGGTGGTCGAGGGATGCAGAACGGTGAAAATTTCGCGATGCTGGAAAAACTGGCAGATCAACTGGGTGGTGCAGTCGGTGCTTCCAGAGCCGCCGTTGATGCAGGCTTTGTTCCCAACGACTATCAGGTGGGTCAAACTGGAAAAGTAGTAGCCCCGGATCTGTATCTGGCGGTGGGCATATCCGGCGCGATTCAACATCTCGCCGGGATGAAGGACTCTAAAGTCATTGTTGCGATTAATAATGATGAGGAAGCGCCAATTTTTCAAGTGTCTGATTACGGCTGGAATGAGGATTTATTTACAGCTGTTCCTGCACTGCAGGAAGAGCTTGGATAGTTCTTTAAGGTATTTTTGGGAAATACTTCCGTCAATCAAAAAAGCCTCCGCATAGGAGGCTTTTTTGTATTTTGCATCTGGGAAAATTATCGAACTTCCAGTATTGTTTGTTACCTGTCATATTGCCTTGTTTAAACGGATGGTCTATGGCATCTTCACCTGCCTGTTTTTAACAAAGTGCTAGAATTGATGAGCGAATTAGTGACTCCTTCCGTATCTGAACTTTCAATGTTCCCCAAGACATTGTTGGGTCACTATCCTACTCCTTTGGAGTTTCTTCCTCGATTATCCAAACATTATCCGGGACATAATATATATGTGAAACGTGATGACTGTACAGGCCTGGGTATGGGGGGGAATAAAGTCAGGCAACTGGAGTTTTACCTCGGTGATGCCATTGCTACAGGCTGCGATACGGTTTTGAGTACCGGTGCGATTCAGTCGAACTATATGAGAACCATTGCCGCCGCCGCCGGTAAGCTGGGTTTGGATTGCCATATCCAGCTGGAAGATCGGGTCCCTGACAAGTCAGTGGAATACCACACTTCCGGGAATCGTTTGCTCAGTTCGATTTTTGGAGCAACAATTTCTTACTTTCCAGAAGGCGGAGATGAAGAAGCTGCCGATGCTGAAATCAATCACATTGCAGCGAAATTAGCGAGTCAGGGAAAAAAGCCCTATGTCGTTCCCCTGAAACCGGTTAAACGACCCAAGGGTGCGCTGGGTTATATAGAATGCGCTAAAGAGTTGCTGAATCAGTGTGAGGATCGGTCATTGGCCCCGGATCTGGTTGTGGTGGGCTCAGGAAGTGGAATGACCCATTCGGGTTTGTTGTTTGGTTTAAGACTGCTTGGCTGCGATGTTCCGGTGTTAGGAGCCTGTGTTCGACGAGAAGCGGTATTGCAAGGTCCAAGAATTTTAGGTCATTGTCAGAATCTGGAGGAAATGCTTGGCACAACCAACACGGTGACAGAGTCCGATATCTGGGTGGATGATGAGATGCTTGCGCCGGGTTACGGGCAAATGTCGAAATTTGTAAAAAAGACTATTCGTCAGGCGGCAACTCTGGAAGGTTTGTTGCTCGACCCCGTTTATTCGGGAAAGTCTCTAGCTTGCTTGCTAAATAGAATAAACTCGAACAAATTTTCTAAATTCAATAATGTTGTGTTTATTCATACTGGCGGTACCCCCGCCATTTTTGCTTATCAGAAAGAGATGGCAG
>JAIBDK010000227.1 GCA_024679435.1 Gammaproteobacteria bacterium
CAATAATCGCGCAAGATCTCGGTCGAGTTCGACAACGGTAAGATGATCCAGCAATGCGGTGAGCCTGTCGGTCAGCACACCGGTACCGGGACCGATTTCAAGCACAAAATCGCCTGGTACAGGAGACAGGGCGTCGGTGATTCGGTCGAGCACCGTCTGGTCGGTTAGAAAATGCTGACCGAAGCGCTTTCGTGGGATGACTTTACTCAAATTTAGACCTCGTTTGAAAGGAGGAGTGCTGTTGTAAGTATGTAATCGTTCTGTCGTCAGAGGATACGGTTTTTAGCGAATTTGATAGCGAGATTAATGGCGGTAACGAGGCTTGATTCGCTGGCTTGAGGGGTTCCGGCCATATCCAGTGCGGTACCATGATCGACGGAGGTGCGAATAATGGGTAGCCCGAGGGTGATATTAACGACTTCGCCAAATCCGCTGTGCTTGATAACCGGCAAACCCTGATCGTGATACATCGCCAGCACGGCATCCACATTTTGCAGATTGGCTTCGGTAAAAATAGTATCCGCAGGTACCGGGCCGCTCAGGTTTAAACCTTGCTCCTTGAGTTTTCTCACAGCGGGTTCAATAATTTCGATCTCTTCCATTCCCAGATGCCCGCCTTCGCCGGCATGCGGGTTTAGACCGCAGACCGCAATTCGTGGTGCATTGATGCCGTAAAGCTTGCCGATATCATGGTTCATGATTTTTATCACTTCGAATAAACGGCCTTCGGTTATCGACTTTGGAACATCGATCAACGGCAGATGTGTTGTCGCCAGACACACCCGGATATGCTCGTTAGCCAGCATCATCACCGGAGGATTTTCTCCACAGCGCTGGGCGATCCATTCGGTGTGCCCTGAAAATGCAATGCCAGCGTCGTTTATATTAGCCTTGTGCACCGGAGCTGTGACCATCGCATCAAAATTTCCGGAAAGGCATTGGTCTGTCGCAATGTTAATGCAGTCTATAACGTATTGACTGTTGGAGATATCCAGTTCTCCAATGGTAATTGCAGCTTTAGGTTCGGCCGGTATGACAGACAGGTTTCCCGGTGTATGGATCGGCAGATTATCTGAGAGGCTGACGCTGTTAATGACTGTGGGTATCCCGAGATTTTTCGCGCGCTTCTCAAGTTCATTCGGGCATCCGGTAACGGCAACGGCAGCATCAAACGGATATTGTGATGCCATGATGGTGATATCCGGTCCAATTCCTGCGGGCTCGCCGCTGCTGACAATGATTTTAGGAATGGTTTTAGGAGGGTTGTTTGCCATCAGGGCAGGCTGAGCTCCATCCGGTTGCCGATGCGGTTCATGTTCAGCTGATTGAGGAAGGTTCCGCCAAGCAGCGGCACCTCGGGAAACTGGCCCTGAATAACACTTACGGGGATATCGTAAAGAGTGATTCCTTCGATGCTAAGGCTGTCGAGAGACAGGGTTTTAAGCCGGGTAATTCCTGAAGCGGTGCTGGCATACCCGTCTTTGCCACGACTATAGTCGATGCCCAGTTGATTCGCCTGTACGCTGCTGAATGTAACGATGTCCGCACCGGTATCCACCAGGAACTCCATGGAATTTCCGTTGATGGTTCCGTTGGCGAAGAAGAAGCCGCTCGAATTGGCCCACAACACGGCGGAATTTGTATCACTGTCGAGTTGGGAGTTACTTCCTTCAAAGACCAGTGCGGCATTATCTTCTGATGTTAGCGTCACCAGTTGATCATTAACCAGCACAATCACTTCGTCTCCACTGGACGAAATCAGGGTCACCCCTCCTGATACCGGATTTTCGCCATTTAAAACCAGTCGCTCACCATCAATTTCAATAATTGCCGTGTTCGTTCCGGCTGCGATGAGTGTGATCTTCAGCTCTTGCGCCGAGACAGCATGAGTAATGAAAGCCAGAAAAATGGCTGCAACCCATGTCCTGAATTTTAACTGGATGTTTGATAAAGTCATCAGGCTTTAAGATCGTCGGGAAAGTCTTCCGGCCAAAAAGGCAGGTCGGCCTCTGCCCAGCCATACTGCTCAAAGCTGATCCTGCCGTTTTTATCGAATATCACCCCTTCGGCAATCAGCAAGCGCTTTTGTACGCTGTCCCCATTGCCGTCGGTCCGTGCACTGACCTCTCCTTTACTGTTAATCACCCGGTGCCACGGAACGTCCATTCCATCGGGTATGGCGGCCATGGCATAACCCACCTGGCGGGCGCCGGTATTGACGATTTTTGCAATTCGCCCGTAACTGGTCACAGTGCCTGGCGGTATTCGACCGACGATATCGTAGATATTGGTATACAGGCTCATTACAGAAATTGTGTGCCCATGTTTTGCCAGATAGTTATTGTTGGCAAGGATTAAGGTTTGCTGGATTAGAGGCAACGCTGATAAATGCGCCGGAATCACCATTGTAGGCAAGTTCAATCCAGGGCAATGGCTTGGCAACGGTTGTATCTGTCATTCGAACCCGAAGCTGAGATTCCTCGTTTTCGATAGTCCATGAATAAGATTTATCCCAGAGTAGATCACATCCATAATTTTGAGTTGTATAAGCCGTGGCCTGATCGACCAGAAAGGGATAGTAAGGGATTTTTGAACGCACGTTGTAACCCTCAATGGTCATCGAGGCTCTGACGCGTTCATACCCGGATTTGCCGGTGAGTTCTTCGGATAAGGGGGCCGTAATACCGGATACGGTCAGAACCAGCTTATCATGTTCCGGAGGTATCTCGCCCACAATAGCAATTTGGGATTTCAGGTTGCGGCCAAGCAGACTTAACACCGGACCACACCCCTCAACGAGGGGGCACTTGTCCGGATCAATAATTTGAAGCATACCGGTTAACTCTTTGGCGTCAGGATTGGCAACAGAATTAACAGCGCCGGAGTCGGCATCGTCATCCGAGCCGGTAAATACCCGGTGCGTCATTTCAGACACTTTTTGTGTCATCCCGCAACCACTTACTAACAGAGTGACTGCGCCTATAATGAGGTAAGCCGATTTCTTGGTCATCGTCATGCAATTTACTGGAATCAAATTAGTGTCCGATTATCATACCAAAATAAGTAGGCAGATTCGCGGTGGTCGACAGGATATTTCTCAGCATAGTTGATCTTAAGATGGGTGTCTGTTTGAAAAATCGAGTGCCGCGTGCTAAAAATACTCTTACCATTGAATGTTGGGCAAGCAGGAAAATCACCGTGGTAAAACTGTGGAAGGGCTGATTTACGTTTGATCCGACCTAACTCTGAACAATCAGAGAGTCGAGCTCCTCTATCACGATGCGCGTAATCAAAGTGCGCCCCTAAAAGAATTTTGGAGTTGGGGCTTGGGTGATTATCCGTAACCTGTTTGAACATGGTTTTAGAAGCTATCCATATAATCCCGAGACTAGAAAGGTTACTGATCTGCAGGGAAGGCACGCATATCCGGGGAATACCGCATTTATTAGGGATTTACCAATGGTAAAGGATCGTCTGGGTTACGCTCCGCAGTTTAAGGTATTTGGCAGAGCTGTGTAGTCGGGGATAGTGGATTCTATGGCGATTCTTACATCCATATGTGTATTGATGTCCCGGCAAAAAATTAGATTTTTCAGGTGGCATTGTGTAGACTGGACACACCAGTTTTCCTCCAAAAAGTCTTTAGAACTATGTTTGAATTACTAAAAGCCGGGGGCTTTTTGATATGGCCAATATTGCTGTGTTCCGTTATTGCCCTTGCTATTGTTATTGAGCGATTCTCTTCCTTAAGAACCAATAATATCGCGCCTGCAGCGCTGACAGAAAAAGTCGGAAAGTTGCTTAGAAAAGGAAACCTGGACTCTAAAACCATTGGAGAAATCGAAGAGCATTCGCCGCTGGGCAGGGTTCTGGCAGCTGGGCTTAAAAATCCCAACCAACATCGTGTCGTGGTCAAGGAAGCTGTGGAAGAAGCCGGCCGACACGTAGTCCATGACCTCGAAAAACATCTACAGACGTTGGGTACCATTGCTGCAATTACTCCGTTACTGGGATTGCTCGGAACAGTAATCGGCATGATTAAGGTTTTCTCTGCGATCACCACATTCGGAGTCGGTGATCCTCAGGCTCTTGCGGAAGGAATTTCCGAAGCACTGGTTACAACCGCGGCAGGATTGTCTGTTGGAATACCCAGTTTAATGTTTCACCGTTATTTTCGAGGGAAGGTCAATGAGTTGACGGTTGATATGGAGCAGCAGGCGCTGCGTTTCATGAAAATTCTGCAGAAAAATCAGAAGGCCTGAGATTGAACTAGTGAATTTCCGATCAAGACAAAGTGAAGTTGAAACCGATATCAATCTGACACCGTTGATCGATGTGGTGTTTCTGCTACTGATCTTTTTCATGGTCACTACGACTTTTTCTAAAGAAGCTCAGATAAAACTGCAACTGCCTGAAGCCACATCAGCGGAAAAGGCCAATCCTGAAGAGCGATTCCTTACTATCCAAATTACAGAGTTTGGCGAATATGCGGTTAAAGGCCCTGATGACGAAGAGCCGAGGGAATTAATTAACTCAAGTCACAAAACCTTGCAAAGAACGCTTAAACAGGCTGCAAGGAACATGGTGGATCCAATAGTTGTAATCCGCGCCGATCGCCAGAC
>JAIBDK010000040.1 GCA_024679435.1 Gammaproteobacteria bacterium
ACAAACGAGAATACGCTGGCTAGCCTTTTCTCGACATCACCTACCGGCGCTTCATAATCATCATTTTGATCTTGATAACCAGGAACAGGCAAGGTCGACTGATCTAACTTTCCATTATTATTGAACGTGAAAGTTTCTAACTGCACAAAATGGCGCGGGACCATAACCGCCGGCAACCTGTCAGCCATAAAAGCACGAAGTTGCTCCCCGTTTAACGCACGGTCAGCGGTGTAGTAAGCAATAATTTCTGATGTATCTATCTCCCTTCCAATGGACGCCGGATCTATATTCAACTCATTAAGAATCTCGCTGGTCTTAGCTAAATCAATTTCGTCATCTAATTCGCCGAGAGCTTCATCGCGCGTTTTATGCCCCAAACGCACATCCCAGCTGTAAGGCAATGCGTAATTATGATAACCGTTGACGACTTTATGCACGTGGATACCGGTTTCGTTAATCAGGCAGTTGGTTGATCGCCCCGTATCCTCCGGTCTCAGCCAGGATACGTTCTGATCCAGATAAGCGTAGATCCCAGAAACAGACGTATCGCAATATCGATAAAAATCAACGAACTCCACCTGATTGAATATGTCATCTGTTTCAAACAACGTCATGTCGAGACTCGCGGTAACCTCATCGGGTAGACGATGATAAATTTTTCGCGTCTCCAGGACCTGTCGATCAATTTCATCCGGGTCAAAATCTGCACAATCGAATACCTGTTTGACTAACCTGGTTTCGAAAAATTGCCCCTGAGAGAGACCGGTCACGATCTTCGGAATGCCCAGCTCATGGGCTTTGATAAGCGCAAGGGTGTATATTGTTTTGAAACACCCGTAACATACGCTGGAATGACGCTTGAGGCTGTCTGCAAAGATCCTGTTCATGTGGGGGGTAGAAACAAATTCATGATCTACATTAATATCCGCGACAACTTTACGAATATTCTCTATCGCGCCGTCCGACAGGTACCCGTTATCCAGTGTCAGGGCGAACACTTTAATTCCTAGATCTACCAGCCGGCATAAAGCATAAGTGCTGTCCTTGCCTCCACTAAGCAACATCACGCAATCGTAGGGTTGGCCTTCACTACCGTCGACACGCGTCAGCTTTTCTTTCAGCTCCGGCAACGTTCGGAAGTAACTCTGCGCGCGGTCTCGATACGAGTCATATTCCCTGCACATATTGCAGGTTCCTGTTTGATCAAAATCGACCACCGGATAAAGTGACGAAATTCCGCATCTTTTGCAAAAAATCTCACTTGATTTGTTCGCTGTTTGCTGCCGGGTTCTGACGTCTACGTGCACATTTTTGATAGTCTCTACCTGCGCAAGCACCGCCGCTAATTCTGAAAGTTCAATACGGGTACCGCGAATCTTCACCTGATCATCTTTACGCCCCAGGTAGGTGAGAATGCCGGCCTTGTCTGCACGCGCGAGATCTCCAGTGCGATACATGCGCCTACCGTGATTCCAGGGATCATTAACAAAAGCGGCCTCAGTGAGCCCTGAGTCTCCGACGTATCCGCGGGCCAGTCTGTTACCAGCCACGTAAATTTCCCCGGCTAAACCTGTGGCAACAGGATTCTCACCTTCGTCCAACAGGTAGATTTCCACTCCGTCGGCAGGCAAGCCAATCGGAACAGAATGTCCTGTATCCGTTGATTCTTTGTATTTATGAATCATACACCCGACCACTGCTTCAGTCGGACCATACTCATTAAACAACCTGACATCTGCTCCCAGCGCAGTTTGAACCCGTTTTGCCAAACCGGTTTCGAGATTTTCACCCCCTATAATCAGGGTATGCAATCGACCGGGAGTCATGCCTTTCTCACTCCACAACGCCAAATGTGATGGCGTAAGTTTGATCACATCACAAACGCCTTCTCTAATCACGTCGAGTATGGACAGATCGCTTGGGCCCGCTTCCTCAGGATAAATCCGCACCGCGCCTCCACTACACAGCGGAACAAAAATCGAGGTCAATGTCAAATCGAAACCAATAGATGAGAAAAACGGAAAAACAACGCTTTCCCGATCCTCCTGACTGCCAGGAACATAACTGTCAATCGCCCAGTCCACATAACGTGCAAGCGCCTCGTGATCCACCATAACACCCTTGGGTGTCCCACTAGACCCAGATGTAAACATTAAATATGCGAGTGAATTTGGGGTAACAGGCGATGCTTCAACAGTGTCGTAACCTGGCTGACTGGCGTCAATAAGCAATATGCCTTCATCCTTGCATGTCAGCGATAAGTCTTGATTATCAGCCAAAATCAGCCTGCTATTTGAGTGACGAATAATTTGCTGCAGTCTTAATGACGGGAAATTTACCGGCAGCGGCACAAAAGCGGCGCCCGACATCAGAACAGCAAATATTGAAGCGATGAGGTCGACAGACCTTTGCATATGAATCGCCACAGGGAGATTCTGGTTGTTGTTTGCTTCGATTAACCCCCGCAGTTGCTGAACCCGCTTACCAAGCTCATTATAGGTCAGTGTCTGCTCTCCACAAGTGAGCGCGATCGCATGGGGCCTTCTTTCTATCTGCTCTAAAAACCGGTCAGTCACCATGGCGTTTTGATTTTGCGGCGGTGCAACAGATCGAAAGCCACTCTGACCCATGGCCCCGGGAAGATGGCTTTTTTCGAGTAACGCAATATGACTTACTTGAGTTTCTGGTTTATGGAGCACTGTATGCAATACGTTCATAAAATGATCGCTGTAATCCTCAATACACGCCTCGTCGAACCAGCTCAAATTAAAATCAAAATAAAATTTCAGCTCATCAATTCCCTCGAGATCAATCACCTGAATACGCAGTGCGTGTTCGGGATCAACATGTCCGTTATGTATCCACTGCGGCTCACACGACATACCGGCGAAATCATCAAATGTGGCGGTAATGACATTAATCACAACATTAAACTGGCGTGACAGTTTGGAATTCGCCTTTCCTGGAGATGATTGCTTAAACAACGTCATGGCTGTTTCTCGAACTAAATCATGGAGATCAACCAGGTTCAGGTTCGGATCCACCTTGCATTTCAGCGGCATTAATTCAACCAGCATCCCAACCATATTCCGAAGCGACTGGGACGTGCGGTTATGTAGCGGAACGCCTATACAGAACTCTTCCTGTTCACTTACTCTAGAAAGAAAAGCCAGCGCCGCGGTAGCGATAACATTAAATCTGCCAAGTGCCGGCGTAAATGATGCAAACAACCCCTCTCGCACTTGTCGATCGAACGTTTGCATCTCTTGTTGATGTAAAGTCCGGGATATTCTGCGCGAGTCCGTGTGGCGAGTCGTTCGTGTGAAACCATAAAACTGCGCGGGAGGCGGCCACGCACCAGGCACCTGATCGGATGGTTCGCTTTCGCTCAGATGCGCTTTTTGTTGATGCGCATAATAGTCGGGAGGAGTTAAGGTTTGGTTGTTTGTATTCTCAGTCAGCGCCTCATATCGACGCGCACAGGCGCGATAAAGATTAGCCATCGACCACGCGTCAGCACTTAGATGGTGCTGATTAAGATACCATCCCGTCACTCCGTTCGGCATATTTAAAAGAACGGAATCAAAACAACATTGATCGAGTCTCATTAGTTTGCGGGTGCGATTTTCAAGCCAGTCCGTTATTTGTTCCTCGGAATATCCGGTCAGGTCGACCACAGTAAGCTCGTATTTAAAGTCAGCAAGCACGGTTGCCAGTGCATCCTCTTCACACCCTGAATATATCGTTCTAAGCGTCTCATAGTCTTCTAGCAACGTATCAAAAACCCGCTGAAATCGATTTGCATCTAACGGCCCCGCCACCTTAAAGAGCATCGCCATGTTGTAAAGTGGGACATCGGGCGAGAGCAGCTGACCTTGCCATAGCACTCGCTGTGCAGGAGACAACTCATATTTCCTAATTTTCTGAGACATTAAA
The DNA here is from genome assembly GCA_024679435.1 of Gammaproteobacteria bacterium. Lineage (GTDB taxonomy): Bacteria > Pseudomonadota > Gammaproteobacteria > Arenicellales > Poriferihabitantaceae > JAIBDK01. The sequence continues at coordinate 3,937 of JAIBDK010000040.1, forward strand.
AATGCGAAACTTTTGTGGTTGGTGAATTACTTTGAATCGAGATAGTCACACATGGCGTTTACGCTGGAGAAGTTTTCAAGCGCAATATCGAGCGGTGGAATAGTGATACCAGCCTCTCGTTCCAGATAGCTAACAACACGCATTATCGATAAAGAATCAAGCGTTCCACTAATAAGCAGTTCCTGATTTTCATCAACAGTCTGAAGGCCGTTTAAAATCTCGCGGTTAATAAATTCTAGTATGTTGGCTTTGATGTTCATATGAGTCATATTTTAGTAATAGTAATGCGGCATTTAGTCAATGCGTTCCTGCATAGAAAGGCGCCGTCGATCGACCTTTCCGGAAGTAGTTCTTGGAAACTCGGGTCGAATAATTATTCGATCTGGTATCGCAAATGGAGGAACGCTGCTGGCAAGAACCGAACGCAGAGAAACTTCGTCAAAGCAGGTTTCACCCGACAGTATTACACTGACATTCAGGCGCTCGTTTTCGCTGCCGCGATCAACCGCATAAGCCACGGCCTCCTGCACCCCAGGATGGGTCAGAACAATATTTTCTATCTCGTTAATTTCAATTCGATTGCCCCGGATCTTGACCTGCTGATCCACGCGTCCCGAGTAGTAATAGAGACCATCGTCTCCTAAAGTTGCCAAATCTCCGGTACGATAGTAAGAGATTGATTGACCATCGTCGACTTTTTCATAAAAACATTTCTGGTTTAGTTCTGGCCGACGAAAATATCCTTTCATCATCGCCGGCGAATGCACTAACAACTCGCCTAGTTTCCCCTGCTCTACCGGGTTGTCATTTACGTCAAGAATTAACGCCTTCGCTTCATTCCAAAACTCCCCAATTGGAACGGCGTCTTCATCTCCGCTCAAAGAATCGGGGACGGTATAGTGCGTACATTGATTGGTTTCTGCGGGTCCAAACACATTACTAACGCTGACTTTTGGAAGGCTATCCATCAGTTTTCTAATATGATGCGGAGAAAAGGGTTCGCCGCCGTAAAGGATCCATCGCAGTTTTTCAAGATTGCGTGCTTCAAGCGCACCCCGGGTAATCAGCTGAATAATGGCATAGGGCACTGAATACCAGATGGTAATGCCATCATCCTGGATGATTTTTGACATACTGGCCGGCAGACGCGTGCAAACATCGGGAATAATAACTGCCGTTCCAGCCGCCATGGGCATAGTTAAAAACGCCATCGTCGACATATCGAAATGAAGCGGAGAATGGGCGCCCAGAACGTCACAATGGGTTATTGCATAATGATCAACGGTTAGGCGGGCATAGGCATTTGCACTTGAATGGGTATGCACGATCCCTTTGGGAACACCGGTCGAACCCGATGTGAACATGATATAAGCGGCGTCGGATGCACGGATATTCAATTCCGGCACTGGCACAGTTGAATGTTGATCAATAGTCGACCAGGAAACACAATGGAGGTGAGGCTGCTTTGTAACGAGACGATCAGCGCCGCTACAATCGATAAAATGCAAGGGTTTAGTTTTTGTAACCGCCAGTTTTTCCAGCGTCGCCTGCAGTCTTTGCTCACTGATTATCACATCAATTTCGCAGGTTTTGATTAATTCACGCAAACGCTCAAACGCCATATCAGGGTCCAGCGGAACAAAAGCCGCTCCCGTCTTGAGCGTGGCATAAACTGCAATAGGTACTTCAAGACGACGACCCGTCATTATTCCTACACGATGCCCTCCTCCAATGCCAAGATCCAGCATTAATCTGGCTAACTGGTTCGTCTTAGATTCAAACTGGGCATAAGTCAAACAGGCATCCAGAAACTTGCACGCAATACCCTGGGGGTAAATATCCGCAGCCCTCGCAAGATTGTGTTGTATCAAGTGATCCGACATCGGCTCAGGTCCCTAGAGGCCGAGTGAGCTTGCAATTATATTTCGCTGGATATCAGAGCTACCGGAATAAATCACGCCGCCGGCCGCATCACGCAGACTGTGCTCAATGCCAAACTCCGAGAAGTAGCCGAGCGCACCGTGTATCCGCATGGCGTCCTCACTGTTCCTTAACAGAGATTCAGAAATATGAAGCTTGGCCATGGCGGCTTCTGCGGTGCACGGCTTCCCGTCTTGTTTAAGTTTTGCGATCCGGTACAGAAGCATTCGGGACGTATCGAGTCGAACTTTCATGTCGGCGATCCTATGGGATACCCCCTGAAACTGCCCGATTGGCCGCCCAAACTGTTTTCTGCTTCTCGCGTACTCGACACAGGTATCGAGTTGTTTATGCATTGCACCAACATGACTGGCAAATATAAATCCACGTTCCCACTCCATAGAATGGGTAAAAATACTTACCCCTATTCCTTCCGGGCCGAGACGGTTTTCGATTGGCACAAAGCAGTCATTCATCGTAATACTTCCAACCGGGCTGGACCTTAACCCCATTTTCAATTCGCGGGATCCGGCGCTATAGCCTTCAAAATCTTTTTCGACGATAAAAGCCGATATACCCCACTGCCCGGCATCGGGATCAGTTCTGGCAAAAATCAGTGAGATATCTGCAATCGGAGCGAGACCCACATAGTGTTTTTCTCCATTCAAAAGATACCCACCGTCTACTTTTTCAGCACGCGTGGACAGCGCGAAAGCGTCTGACCCGCTGTTCTTTTCAGTCATCCCGTGTGCGGCGAGCATTTCACCCCGGCATAGCGCAGATAGATAACGCTGCTTTTGCTCGTCATTTCCAAAGGTTAATAACGGCTCCTGAACGCTCCACATCTGACCATTAAGGCCCAATGTTAAGCCATTATCAGAACAGCCGTACCCGATCCCTTCAAGCCGGTAAATCGTGCTCATTAAATCGAGCCCCCCGCCACCGTATCGTTCAGGAAAGCACCATCCAAGCACACCAAAATTTGCGCAGGCGCGCCAAAGTTCCGGGGAAAACTGACTCTGGCTATCTCTCTCTGCAGTGCCGGGATCCAGTTGAAGTTGAGCAAACTCCGCACTTCGCTGGTAATCGGCAATCTGTTCTTTTGTCCAGTCCAATTGCATGTCTTATCTCCTATTTTAAATTCTATTAGACGCTGTCAATCAACGAAGCTAATTGTTTAGGCCACAGCACGTTGGTAAAACCAGAAAGCAGAAATCAACACCAGCACCCAGGACAGACCACGAAGAATAACAGGCTGATAAAAACTACGCCGTCGTATGATATAGAGCAATGGGAACAGGCAACTGACAATGGCTATCTGGCCCAACTCCACACCAACATTGAAACGTAGCACCATGCCGGCAAGGTCCTTCATTCTAAAAGGGAGCTCGGACATTACCGACGCAAACCCCAGCCCGTGGAACAGTCCCAGTAAAAGAACAATCCACAACGTTCCACGCTTAACCCATTGGAAAATATTGTTAAGGGCCGCAAGTGCAATCGAAAGGGCAATAACCGACTCTACAATCCTCGCATTGATCGATACCAAATCGAGCATCGCCAGCAACAAGGTAATTGAATGGGCAATGGTAAATACGGTAACGATTCCCAGCAGTCGCCTGAACGCTCCTGAGAAATGCTCAACAGGAACAAGTTGTTTGCCGCTGCTAACCAGCACGATCGGAAGCACCAGGGCAAGCAGAAAAAGAATATGATCAATTCCCGCCCAGATATGCAAAACGCCCTGATAAATCATGCCGGTCCTGCTAATCAGGCTCGGAACGGCATTCAAATCGAGCTGTTGTACTGTATTTTTGGGTCCAAAAATCAACGCGGTATGTTCACGGCCGTAATCGCTGTTGGTCTGCTCCACAGTCCGCACCAGGACCAAACCACGGTGAGAAGAGTTTTGGTCATGGAAAAGATTATGCTCTATGGTAAGCAGATCCGGAATATCGTCTTGTTTGATAACAAAGGGCACCACCAGAAAATCACCTTCTTCTCGCAGTATCGACAAGTCTGAAAACCGCATGCTGTAAACGTCTGCACCGTCACCAATAGAAAAATTGGCCGCCAGATATTCCTTAAGCACTGATTCCACAGATTCACTATATTCCACTACCGATAGGCCGGCTTTCGCCGCCGGCACGCCGTCCAGTTTGGAAATATCATCGACATTTACGTGAAACTCACCCTCTATGGCATTATTCTTTACACTGATAAAAATATAATCTTCATCTTTGGTATGCGCGTAAGAAATGGACGCCAGTAAGGCTAGACAAAGGAAAATGCCGGAACGGAAAGAAGTCATGTGTAAAGAGATTTTTTGGAATTTAAACGCTTCTATATCATATTCAAGTAACTGTCAATTTAACGTGAAATTTAGGAATAGAAACGCGTCTGGAAGGCTTAGAATGCGCCGTAGCCCAATGGTAGATGTTGTCATCATTTATACGAGTACCGTCATCCAGTCCAATCACCCCCCCTTGCCTTTCTATCTGCATTATTCGATCGCTTCCTATTCCGGAACGTATTGACGCGGGATCCAGGGAAAAGCCTGTGCCAAGGTATTTCAATACCGCCTCCTTGCGAACCCATAGCTGGTAAAAAGCATGGGTTGCTTCATCGCCATCTAACTTACGAAATGCACCATACTCATCGTCGGTCATAACCCTCCGGGCCACCCCCAACCTGTTCGGGAATAACTGTTCTTGTTCAATGTCGACACCAATTTGACCGTCTCTGCTGAAGCCTACCAGGATTCCCATTGCTGAGTGGGCAATACTAAAAAAACCCAGACTTGCTTTGTTCGCCTCGGAGAAAGGACGCCCCTGTTGAACTCGCAGCAGCACCTCACCTTTATCACAGTCCTGATCTATGGCGAGAACTGTCCGAACGATCAATCTCGCAGCAGTGAAGCGCCATTTATCAATATTATTCCTAAAAGCCAGGATGCGACTTCGTTCGTAATCATCCAGACAACTGGGCATATGATGATATGCAGCCAAACTTTCCGTCAGCCAGCAAAAGCAGCAAAAATTATCATGAAGACTGATTTCCAGCTCCGGGTCAAGCTCAATTCGCATTTCAAAATAATCTAGAAAAAAGGACAGAACAAATGGACACGACGCAGTGCGGTAAAAGACAATTGGTAAACGGCGTTCTGAGCAAAGTATAACAACTTCGCCAGGCATTCCCAAAGCCCTTACAATTATGTCTCGCAAGAGGAAACTTTGCCCTCATAAAACGACATCCTCTCTATTTGATATCCTAAAAAGTCCCAGATAAGGAGCAACCAGAGTTATACTCTCGGACTCTATTTTTGGCAGATTTTCGTAAATGATAACAATATTTTCGTCAATACAAAAAGCTCATCCTGCGATCAAATCCATCGTTATTTGGATTGTTACATTGCCGAAAAACAAAGCCCGGCCATGCCCACTTTTGAGTTAAAAGCAGCCCGTGCGTAAATTAATAACGAATATTGGCCAACAGCTTTCTAACTTCGTCTTGTTTCGAGATCGTCGAATTCTCTGGGCATCTATTATTGTACTGAGTCTTTTCCTATACGCTGAGTCAGTCGAACGTCATCCGGCCCCAGCCATGCAAGGAGAAGAGCTACATCAACCCCAGAGCATCAACCCGCTTACAAATGAAACGCTGCGAATCTCGACCTATAATATATACCGTGGGCGGGGCTTGGATAAGCGTGGCGCTATGGATGACGTTATCAAAACGCTTTCCAACGACGATATTGTTGCGATTCAGGAAGTCGGCTTTCAGGGATGGCCAGTCCCGATCGATCAGGCAGAATTCATCGCAAGAAAAATTGGATTGGCATGGTTATTTGCACCTATTCAAACCCGCGGAGACGACCTGTACATCGGAAACGCACTCCTGACCCGAGTACCGATCAACAAATGGAGTATTACTCCTCTGGTATGGTCAAACGATAATGATAACCCTAAGCAAAGCCGGCGCTATCGTAACCGGATCGTCGCTAAGGCCAAAATAGCTGAAAAAGAGGTGGTGTTAATCAATACGCACCTTGATCGTGGCCCTATTCGACATGTACAACTGCATAATTTGCTTGAAGAAATCGATCGTTATCCCAGAGTCATTGCAATGGGAGACCTGAACACAATCAGAGACGATCCGATATTATCCGATTGGCTTAAAAAACATCCCGGCGCCGATGCGCTGGCAACTGATTTTGATCAGCACAGTGCTGGACCGAGGATTGACTGGATTATTGTCAAAGGCTTTGAAGTCCTCGATAAAGGGATGATACCCGCCGGAATTTCCGACCATCCCTATTTTTGGGCAGAAGTTCGACCCCTGTAAACTCCAGAGTTCAATCGTGTTGTTACAGGCAAGACGCTCTCCCAATAAACGCCTAGCCCGGATTGACACTACCCGCTTTTTCGGCGAGCAAACACAGTATCTCAAACATCATCGTCGCTCCCACCAAAGAGGTGTTGCCACTTGGATCGAATGGCGGTGACACCTCGACAACATCTCCACCGATCAGATTCAGACCGCTTAAACCACGCAGCATCATCTGCGCTTCCAGGGTAGAGTACCCACCAACTTCCGGCGTGCCGGTTCCCGGGGCATAGACCGGATCAAGCGCGTCAACGTCAAAACTGACATAAACGGGGCCATCTCCAACAATTTTACGGGCCTCTTCAACAACGGCTTTCCAGCCCATTTCAAAATACTCTTCAATATAGATTACGCGCATTCCGGAGTCATGACTAAACTTCCAGATGTCGGGGTCATTGACCGAACCTCGAATGCCAATCTGAATAGTTCGCTTCGGGTCTAGCAAACCCTCATCCACGGCAATCTTGAAGGGTGCGCCGTGATGAAATTTTGAACCCAGATAATCATCCCCGGTATCACAGTGCGCATCAAAGTGAATTAATCCCAGCGGCTCATCTTTAGCAATGGCTCGGAAAATCGGCAGGGTAATCGAGTGATCACCTCCCGCAGATAACGGAATGATTCCGGCACTATGGACAGCCTCATAGAACGCCTGTATTTCATTGTGGCTACCTTCCAGAGTAAACGGCTTTTGCACCCAGGCATCACCAATATCACGAACTCGACATAGCGTATGGGGAGAAACGCCTGTGGCCTGATTAAGCTTTCGGATCAAGCTCGATTGATTGCGAATTTCTCTTGGACCATGTCGGGCACCGGGACGGTTAGTGACGCCACCATCAAAGGGCACACCGATTAGACCAACGTCCACCCCATCCAGTGATTCGGAGTAAGGCGCGCGCAAAAAAGTGGGTAACCCGGTATAGCGCGGACGGGTTATGGGATCCTGATATTCAGGGTAATCACTCATGACAATAAAGTTTCCTTGAAAGTTTTAACTAAGCGTGGCGGCTCAAACCGACTCACGTTTCAGGGCCTGACACAGGCAATGTACGCCGCCTCCACCCAGGGTAAACATCGACATATCCGGGGCAAATACTTCATAACCTAGAGAACGCATCTTTTCGTTTAACTGCAGGCTGCCTGACATAGACAGCACCTTCTTATTGCCCAACGAAACCAGATTAACACCAAGGTTTTTGGCTTCGTTGAAACCGACGTCGACAAAATCAAACCCTTTTTTCCGGAGCCAGTCTATGACCCAGCCTTCCAGCGCATCGAGGCAGGTGACAACCCGTTTCTCATCCAAAGGCACGACCAATCCATCCATATGGACGAA
>JAIBDK010000074.1 GCA_024679435.1 Gammaproteobacteria bacterium
AAAACTATTGAACAACCATACGGGAATATTTCCGCCCGGATCCATGTGGATCTGATAGCGAATGCTGCTAGAGTTGTCTGGCAGTGGCCGAATCAACCACTCTGCGACCAGGTCCGGTATCCGAATATACTGTTCGGATTCCGGCAGTTCATTATCGGTGCTGGTCAACGTAATACTGATCTGATCATTGCTATCATCGATCGTCAAACTGACTTTACATACGGAATCTCTGGCGCGAATTGGCCAGGGGGGCGTGTTGATAATATGCACATAGGCATCGGTTGCGCTGATCATGCTAAGCACGGTTACCTGCTTTGTGCGGTAATGCCATTCTGAAATTTTTTCCAGGTCCTGAAAAAATCGCACAACTCGATCAGGTTTGGCATTTACTATTACCTCTCCCCGGTACTGTCGATACTGAGACCCTTCGGGATAGCGATAGTGAATCTGTATTCCCTGTTGCTCTTTGATAAAGCGCCAGTCATTGGCTTGAGCGACATCAAGAACCAAAACAACGGCAATAAGAAGGCAGGCCGCGCTATGAACGAGAATCTTCTTGAAGCCATAATAGTTAAGTCTAATCATCGACGAATACATTCACACGGAAATAAAAAAACAAGAGCATAAGATAATACCCCGAAAGTTAAAGTCATTCGCAGGCGAATTGATATAGGCAGCATAATCATCGAAGTGTTTAACTTTCAGTTTCTAGTATAATAGGACACTATGACCAATAATGATGTACTGCGCCGAATACGCTATATATTTGACTTCGATGATTCCCAAATGATGTCTACTTTTGCGCTTGTCGACCACGAAGTCACCCGGGCAGAAATAAGTGACTGGCTCAAGAAAGAAGACGACCCGGCATACAAAAAAATCACTGACAATGTGATGGCCACATTTTTGAATGGCCTGATTATTGAAAAACGCGGACGACGCGAAGGCGGCCTGCCCGTTGCTGAAAAACGACTGAGCAACAACATTATCCTGAATAAACTAAAAATCGCTTTGAACATGAAAGCGGAAGATGTCATAGCGGCATTGGCGTCTGCTGATTTGACACTCAGCAAGCACGAGTTAAGCGCCCTGTTCCGCAAGCCTGGCCATAAGCACTATCGCGAATGCAAGGATCAGATATTGAGAAATTTCCTTAAGGGTATCCAGCTGCAATTGCGCGATTCACCTGCCTAACCCGAACCACACTCCAAGCCGAATTACTTTAGTTTTTAATTCAGGAATCCGGTTTGCCTCTAGCTTGGGATATTCGTCCTCTTGTTTGCAAATCGAAACCAGAAACGGCATTGATGGTATCTAGCCGCGGACTCAGCCTGATATCTAAAAGCTCATCAGATCAAGCTTCATGCCCGTTTCTGCAGCAGTCACATCCAGCACCCCTTCTTTTTTAAATCGATCCTTGAGCGCAAGGCCGGATTCTATTTCACCATGCACCAGAAAAAGGGGCGGCTTCGTTTTGAAGCTGCTGAACCATCTCACCAGATCATTCTGATCACCGTGAGCAGACAACCCGCCAAGGGTGTGCACTTTTGCTTTAACCTCAACATCTTTACCGCGAATTTTGACCCAGTCCGCACCGTCCACCAATCTCCTTCCTAAAGATCCGTTAGCCTGGTAGCCGATAATTATAACGTGACATTCTCTGCGCGGCAGATTGTGACGCAAATGATGAATGATCCGTCCTCCGTTACACATGCCGCTTCCCGCAATAATAATACCGCCGTGCCGTAACTTATTTACCACCATGGATTCTTCAGTAGATTTGGTTAAATGCAAGTTGTTGATACGGGGCATATCGTTAATACCTTTGCGGAACTTGGTGGCTTCATCGTCATAGAGGTGAGGAAAACCCCAGTAGACATGACTGGCTTCGATAGCCATGGGGCTATCTAGAAAAACATGCCAGTCAGCCAGCCCCCACTGGTCATAATTACGTCCAAGTGCATAGAGCACCTCCTGACTGCGACCAATGGCAAAGGCGGGAATCAGGAGATTTCCGTGTCCGTTTGATTCATGAATTATTTCCCCCAGCTCATCGTAGGTTTGTTGCCGGTTTCGATGATTACGGCCACCATAGGTGCTTTCCATCAGCACCAGGTCGGCTTCTTCCAGTATTGCCGGATCCTGAAGAATTGGCGTATCGTATTGACCAAGATCTCCGCTAAATACGATTTTACGGGTTTCGCCATTTTCAGCTAACCATACTTCGACCGAAGTGGAGCCAAGGATATGGCCGGCATCCTGAAAACAAATATCAATACCCGGAAAAATTTGCTTCTTTGTCCGATATTTTACACCCACGATATTGGTAGTGGCTTCACGGGCATCCTCAACGCTGTACAGCGGTTCAATTAAGGGACTGCCTTTGGCCTCGAGCTTTTTATTTCGCCATTCGGCATCTCGTTGGGCGAGACGTGCGGAATCTTCAAGCAGAATATGGCAAAGCTCCACGGTGGCATTTTGAGCATAAATTGGCCCGCTAAAACCGCGCTTAACCAGCAACGGCAACCGACCGGAATGATCAATATGGGCGTGACTCAATACAACAGCATCAATCTCCCAGGGATTAAATGGAAACGGATCATTATTCCGTTCCTCATCCCGCCTGCGGCCTTGAATCATCCCGCAATCGAGCAAAATTTGTTTACCCGCCGCCCGGACGATATGACAGGAACCTGTCACCTCCCCCGCCGCACCAAAAAATTCGAGTTCCAACTTAGTCGCTCCTGTAATTTATTATTGCGTATAGTATATCCCTTATGGCTCTGCCCGGCCTCAACAAAAACCGCTCTCAAAAATTCCAATCTGCAAATATCAAAAATAGATTGATTAACGGAACTTAGTCTCATTGCTCAATGCTACACATCAGGGTACGCTTCAACTTTTTGTAATCAGGAGATAACCATGCGCGATAAACACGCACGAATGCGCAAATTCAACACCAAAGAAACCTATCCGAATCAAAAACTGGATAATGACCTGTGCCAGGTAGTCCGGGCTCGGGGCACCACCGTATTTGTCAGGGGACAGGTTGGGCAGGATATCGATAGTTTCGAAAGCATCGAAAGTATGAGCCCCTACGATCAGGCGGACAAAGCCATGCAAAACGTCGATCAGTTACTAAAAGAGGCCGGTTCTGAACTCAATCAAATATGCCGCATTCAGGTTTATATTACTGATCGCAAGTATCGTGATGATGTCTATCAGGCTATTGGAAAATGGCTAAAAGGCGTTTACCCGGTGTCGACAGGCCTCATCGTAAACGGCCTCGCAAGGCCTGAATGGGTGATGGAAATAGAAGCCACGGCAGTTATCCCGGATGACCCGCCCAACGACAGGTAATAAGAGCATTTCTAAACAAGCTTGCTAGCAACAGCTTTATAAAATTGCGATATACCCTCAGACAACTCGCGTATTTTGTTGCTGCCGGCGAAGCTGGCAGCATTCTAAAGGCTTCCGAGAACATTCACGTCTCCCAGCCTTCCATATCCAATGCAATTTCTCAGCTTGAAGACAGCTTCGACGTCCAGCTTTTTATTCGACACCACGCTCAGGGAATGTCCCTGACGACCGCCGGAAGAGAATTTTTCCGGGAAGCCAAACTGCTACTTTCCAACGCAGAACAACTTCAGGGATTCGCCGGAGAGCTGTCCAACCAGATAATGGGCACCATTGAAGTGGGATGTTTTATCCCACTGGCTCCAATTGTCACACCGGACTTATGTCACGGCTTTATGACCAGTCATCCCAAAACCGATGTGCGTGTCCGCGAAGCCCATCAGGCCGATATTCTGCAGCTTCTCCGACAGGGTTCTATCGATCTTGCTCTGACATACGATCTGCAGCTTCAAAGCGACATCGATTTCATCCCCCTGGCCAGTTTGCCACCTTATGTGTTGCTGGCGGCGGATGACCCACTGTCTATCGCCAAAGCGATCGCAATTGAGGATCTCGCAGACAGGCCGATGATTCTGCTGGATCTGCCTTTAAGTAGTGACTATTTTATGGGGATTTTCAGCAATCATAAAATTAAACCCACTATCAAGGCCCGAACCCGACTCACCGATGTCCAAAGAGGTCTGGTTGCGAGCGGTCATGGATACAGCCTGGCCAATGGACGACCGCTCAATCAACTGGCGCTCGACGGGAAGGCGCTGAGTTATGTTCCCCTGAAAGGCGCACATCCGGCGTTAACACTGGGTCTGGCACTTCTGAAATCCACCCGAAAGAATCAGGCGCAGGTCGCATTTATTGACTATTGTAAATCTCTGGTCACTGACAATTGTATCCCCGGGATGACCTTGGGATTTAATTAAAAATTCCATACCTAATGAGTCAACATTTCGATATTTCCATCGGCGCACTGTTTATGTCTATAATCCTACTCACTTGATACCAAGAATAATTGATTACTCCAACCCGCACATGACCAGCAAATCTTCTGCTAACAGTTCTAGTGTAGCTATTGAAGTCCAGGGCCTTATAAAGACGTTTGGAACCGGCGATGCCAGCGTCAAAGCACTAGATGGCGTTTCAGTCAGCATTTACGAAAACGAATTTTTCACCCTCCTCGGCCCATCCGGATGCGGCAAAACCACACTGCTGCGAATGATCGCGGGGTTCGAGCATCCCACAAGTGGACATGTTCTTCTCGGTGGAGATCATATCGGCCACCTGCCGCCTTTTATGCGCCCGGTAAATACGGTTTTCCAGAACTACGCACTGTTTCCCCATATGACCGTAGGCGAAAACATAGGCTTTGGACTGGAAATGCTGGGTAAAGACAAATCTGAAATCGCCCGTAAAGTGGATCAAACTCTGGCCATGGTGCGGATGGAAGAATACGTTAACCGCAAAACCTCTCAGCTTTCTGGTGGACAGCAACAGCGGGTAGCGCTGGCAAGAGCTCTGGCTCCTGAGCCTCGTGTACTGCTTCTTGATGAACCGCTTTCAGCTCTGGATCTTAAACTGCGCAAGGAAATGCAGATTGAGCTCAAGCGGATGCAACATGAAACCGGAATTACCTTTGTATTTGTAACCCATGATCAGGAAGAAGCCCTGACCATGTCAGATCGGGTTGCGGTAATGAAAGACGGACTGATCCGCCAGATCGGCGCTCCCCGCGAAATTTATGACCACCCCACAGAACGGTTTGTGGCGCACTTTATCGGCGAAACCAATTTTCTTGAAGGAGAATTACACGATATTAACGGTTCCACCGGCATGATTAAGCTGGCAAGTGGTTCTAATGTCCCCGCTTCGCTGCCCGATGAAGCCGCTGCAGGCACCGTTACTGTCGTTGTCCGCCCGGAGCATGCGCTGCTTTCGACTTCCCCAGACAATGCCTCTTTGACCGGCGAAGTCAAAACCATCGTCTATTTCGGTACCGATACCCATTACCACCTTGAACTCGAAAGTGGAGATTCTTTTGTGGTGCGCATGCAAAACCAGCGTGATTCAGGAACCGACTATCAGGAAGGATCAAAAGTGGGAATCACTTTCAAGGACAATGCCGTACAGGTACTGAAGGATTAGATTTAATATGTCTGCGGAAACAACCTTGGCTCACGCTCACGGCGCACCCCTGACAGGGGCAGAGGCCGAAGCCGCCACAGTCAAACGCGAAGTCAGAAACCGTTGGTTTCTGTTGTCACCGGCGATGCTGATTATTTGCGGTATTGGAATCATGCCGCTGGCAATAATTATTGGCTACTCCTTTATGGAGCAGGGAAATTATGCCGGAGTAAAATGGGAATTTACCCTTGAGTCATGGATGAATTTAATTACCGAAAGGGACATATTTGATGACACCCTTGGATGGAATCACGCTCATATCTCAATCATGCTGCGTTCTATCGGCCTTGCGCTGATGACCATGGTGACAACGCTTATTATGGGATTCCCAACGGCGTATTTCATCACCACTCGTCCTGAAGGACAGCGAAATTTCTGGCTTTTTCTGATAGCCCTGCCCTTTTTTAGCAATTTGCTTGTACGCACCTTTTCCATGATGCTGATGCTAAGAGACGACGGCTACATTAACAATGTGCTGCTGTTTCTCGGGGTGATCGATGAACCGATGATTCTGATTTACACCAACACAGCGGTTGCGATCGGCCTTGTGTTTACTTATCTGCCGCTGATGGTGATGCCGCTATATGCTTCCATGGAAAAACTCAATTTCAACCTTGTTGAGGCCGGTTACGATCTCTATGCAAGCCGCTTCCAGGTGCTTAAAAGAGTTATTCTTCCATCGGTTAAACCAGGCATAATTGCCGGCTGTATTCTGGTTTTTATCCCGGCAATTGGTGCTTACGTCACCGCAAAAATTCTTGGCGGCGGCAAAAACCTGATGATCGGAAACCTGATAGCCAACCAGTTCGGAACTTCCCGTGACTGGCCGTTGGGTTCTGCAATTTCACTGTTTATGATGATCGTGGTTATGATTGCCCTGATTGTTTACGTTCGCAATTCTCTGGCGGAACAGGATTAATATGGCAAATCCTCGAAAGAACAAGGCATTTAATGTCCGCTACATGCCCGGATTTACGCCGGTCACTATGTTCTGCCTAATCTGGTTATACGCCCCGCTGATCATCATGATGGTTTACGCGTTTAACTCAGAAAGGTCGGTAACGAATATGCACGGCTTCAGTTTCCGGTGGTTTGAGCAGGCGGCGAAGAACACTCAAGTACAGGATGCCACGATACTCTCCCTGCAAATAGCACTGGTAGCTACCATCATCGCCACCATTGCTGCCACCATGGCTGCCCTGGCCACCACTCGAACCAAACCGTTCAAAGGCCATGCGGCGGTATATGCCATTATCAACCAGCCACTGATGATTCCTGAAATTGTGACCGCGGTAGGAACCCTGGTATTTTTTGGACTGATCAAAAGCGCTACCGGCATACACGGAATCGGCTTTTTGATGATGGCCCACACGGTTTTCTGCATTCCCTTTGCCTATATGCCAATTCGGGCACGACTTGAAAATATGGATCTCACTTACGAGCACGCTGCGGCGGATCTGTATGCGCCACCTATGAAACGATTTTGGAGAGTGACATTTCCATTAATGTTCCCTGGAATTTTGGCCGGTGCCATGCTGTCGTTCGTAATCTCATTTGACGATGTCATTATCAATTTGTTGGTAGCCGGCGCAGGTGAAACCACGTTACCTATTTATATGATTGGCACACTCAGAAGGGGCCTGACTCCGGAAGTCAACGCAATTTCGACCGTATTGCTTGGCGTGACATTCATATTTGTTGTCGGATTTTTCTTTCTTACTACCAACAAGAAAAAGTAAAATACGGTATTTACCGTCAACATATAACCTATTTTTTTAAAAACCAAAGGAGAACTATCCATGAAATACAAAAAACTCATCGCAGCTGGCATCCTGTCAGTATTCGCGAGCTCAGCAAGCTACGCTGAAGGCGAGCTGAAACTGTTTAACTGGGGAAACTATACCAGCCCTGAACTACTCGAAAAATTTGAAAAAGAAACCGGCATCAAAGTAACGGTTGATGGCTATGATTCTAACGAAGCGATGCTCGCTAAAATCAAAGCTGGCGGCCACGGCTATGACCTGTCTGTGCCTTCAGACTACATGGTTAAAATCATGATCGATGAAGGTCTGCTTCAGCCGGCCGGCGTAAACGAAATGGAAAATTTCAAGAACGTTAAGCAAGAGCACGTTGACGTTTATTTTGATCCGGGCAGAGTTTATGGTGCGCCATGGCAGTTTGGTTCCACTGGTATCAGCCTGAACACCAAATACTATGATGGTCCAAAAAGTGATTCCTGGGCACTGGCGTTTGATCCACCTGAAGAATTAAAAGGCCGAATCAACATGGTCAGCGAAATGAATGATGTTATCGCTGCCGGGCTGTTTTATCTGGGGCTTGATCAGTGCAACGGCAACAAAGATGATCTAAAAAAGCTTAACGATATGTTGACCGAAGCCAAGAAAGACTGGCGCACCATCGACTACGGCGTTATCGAAAAGCTGACCTCAGAAGACGTCTACATGTCTCACAACTGGAACGGCGCTTCTATGCGTGCCCGTCTTGAAACTCCGACCGTCAAGTACGTTTTTCCGAAGGAAGGGCTGGTAGCCTGGGCGGACAACGTGGTATTGCTGGCTGAAGCTCAAAATGTCGACAATGCAAAGACCTTCTTGAACTTCATCATGGCACCTGAAAATGCTGCCTTGATTTCCAATTTTGCACGCTATGGTAACGCCATCAAAGGCAGTGAAGCATTTATGGATGAAGTGATGGCCAGCGCACCTGAAATCACAGGTTATGAAGGCGCGGGCACACCTCAGTTCATTCCTCCCTGCCCTCAGGAAGTGACAGAGTTTTACACTAAAATCTGGAACAACCTGCTGAAATAGGAACCCTTCAGTACAAGGGCCAATGGCGGTCGTCATTGGCCCTTTTTTTATTTGCAACTCAGCAATACAGCCTCTTAAAACAATAGAACTCTCAACAAAGCTCAAAACGATTCTCTCTAAAACTCAATGAAGAAAAGACCTAAAAGTGCCCGCGAACTAGGAATTATGGAAGGATTTCCGCCTCCCTTTAATAAAAGAGTGAGTCTGGAAAACTGGGATCGACCTCCCTTTAATCGATGGTCATTCCAGAATATTCGAGAAGTCTTACCCACCGTTGGCGTCGCTCGGGGAAACAGTCCTGTTCAGAAGCTC
>JAIBDK010000479.1 GCA_024679435.1 Gammaproteobacteria bacterium
ATTGAACGTGCCCGATCTCACTTATATAGTCGATTGACCCAGGAGTCTCCAGAACATCTGTCAGTCTATAAAATTGAATCTAATGCCATTGAAAATTATCGGCGAATACATCATCGGCTGGTAAGTATCTGTGAGCTTCTAATTAACGGTTCTGACGTTCAGTCTGGTGATGATGTTGATCAGGATTCAAATCCGAGCATGGGTCAGAACGATTTATCAGATGGAGATTCAATCTAGATTATGGAAGTATTTTCTGATTTGCTGATTTTGCTTGTTCTGGCACGATCATTTGGAGTGCTTGTTGAACGAATTGGACTGCCGGCATCGGTTGGCGAAATAATGGCGGGAGTTTTGATTTCCCTGATAGCGTTGCTTTATGGAGATACATTTGCCTTTGCGGCAGGCTTGATTGACAGTGATTTTATTTTCTACAGTGCACAAATTGCTATTTTCTTTCTGGCACTGCTAGCTGGCATTGAGATGCAGCCGCAAGAGATAGCTCAGGGATCCCGATATTCTATTATCGTTGCAGTAGGTGGCATTGTGTTGCCGTTGCTTGGAGGGTTTTTGCTGACATGGTATTTTATCCCCGGTTCCGATAATCGACTAATTTTGTCTTTTTTAACAGGTGTCGTCCTCTCCACCACGGCCGTTCCTGCAACAACCCGAGTTCTTCATGAGCTTGGGTTAATGCAAACCCGAATGGCAAAGACAGTGGTTGGTGCCGCTTTGTTTGATGATGTCGCGGGACTATTCCTGTTGTCAATTTTGCTGACAATTATCAAAACCGGAACTATTCCTGATTTAGCTACATTTGCTATTCTTTCATTTAAGGTGGCGATGTTTATTGGAATAACTATTGCTCTTGGGGTGCATGTTTATCCGAGGGTGAGTAAAGGTTTGAACACGTTGCAGGCAACTTCACTTGAATTCAGTGCGCTATCCCTCGTGGGTCTGGCCTATGGTCTTTTTGCCGAAGCGTTAGGTATTCACTGGATTCTCGGCGCATTTATGGCCGGGCTCTTTTTTGAAAAAGCCCGGGTAGGGATTCGCTCATACACAGAAATTAAGTTGATATTCACTGCGATAACCAGTGGTTTACTCGGGCCGTTGTTTTTTTCGTATATCGGCATGAAATTTGATCCGTCGGCACTTTTTAATATTCCGCTGTTTCTGGGATTACTGTTAGCCGTTGCAATGATTGGTAAAGTAGCCGGATGCGGAATTCCCGCTAGATTAGCTGGCTTTCCGGGGCGGGAAGCGCTCTCGGTTGGCATAGGAATGAGCTCCAGAGGCGCGATCAATTTTGTGGTGCTCAGTATCGCATTCGGGGCCGGTGCATTCAAAATGACCACGGAGTCAACCTCCGTTGAGCAGAATCTGTTCTCGGCTCTGGTTTTTATGGGGATTGTTACAACTATGATCGTTCCGCCTTTACTTAAATGGGCCAACAAAACGAAGTCAACTAAGGTTTAGATAACGATATTTGCACAAACTTATTTTCCGGATTCCTGAAATATCGAAGGAATCGATCTATTTACGCTCATTTTACAATCCGAATCCGCGAGCAATTACCCTTCGGGTGACTGCTTCGTCGGCACAAAAACTGGATAAAAGCAGGATATATCCTCTTATTACTGTTTAGATCACAATAATTTTGCCGTACAATCCCGCCCCCGTCCAGAGGGTTCATTAACCTATGTCTATCGGGCATTCTGTGGATTATCTGGTTGGGTCAGTTAAGCTTATAGCTGATATCGTGTTAACACATGC
>JAIBDK010000435.1 GCA_024679435.1 Gammaproteobacteria bacterium
GAAAAAACCAGACTGGTTGCCATTGTGCACGTTTCCAATACACTGGGTACTGTCAATCCGGTGGAAAAAATTATAGAACTTGCCCACGCAGAAAATATTCCAGTACTTTTGGACGGCGCACAAGCGGTTCCTCACATGCATGTGGATGTCCAGGCACTGGATGTTGATTTCTATGCGTTTTCCGGCCATAAGCTGTTTGGTCCGACCGGGGTGGGTATCCTGTACGGTAAAGAAGACATTCTGAATCAGATGCCGCCGTATCAGGGTGGCGGTGACATGATTGAGAAGGTTACTTTCGAGAAAACCACTTACAACACATTGCCACATAAGTTTGAGGCCGGTACTCCCAACATTGTGGGAGGAATCGGTCTGGGTGCGGCAATTGATTTTATCGAGCAATATGATGAGAAAGAAATTTCTGCTCATGAGCACGATTTGCTGGTCTATGCCACTGACGAGTTGCTTAAAATCGATGGCGTGAAACTGGTGGGAACAGCTAAAAACAAGGCCAGTGTGATTTCCTTCAATCTTGAAGGGGCGCACCCGTTTGATGTTGGAACGATTCTGGATCAGCAGGGGATCGCGGTGCGAACCGGTCATCACTGCACTCAACCATTGATGGAGCTTTACAATATTCCAGGTACCGCCAGAGCCTCTTTCGCGTTGTACAATAATCGCGGCGATGTTGATAAGCTGGTTGCGGGTGTTAAAAAAGCAGCCCGTATGCTTCTATAACAGATCACTTTGCAAGAATCAGTCAAGAATCAGTCAAGAATTAGTAATGTCGACAATTAACCAGATTCAGCAAGAGATAGTCGAGGAATTTGAGTTTTTCGACCAATGGATGGATAAATACGAATACATCATAGATCTGGGCAAAAAAATGCCGCTGATCGAAGATCAATTCAAGCACGAAGAAAATCTGGTTCCAGGCTGCCAGAGTCGAGTATGGCTGCACGCCGAGCTTGAAAGTGATCGGGTTAATTTTTCAGCGGATAGCGACGCCATTATTACCAAAGGAATTATCGCTTTGCTGATTCGCGTGTTGTCTGGTCAACCACTCGAAGAAATTAAAAATGCAGACCTCTATTTCATCGACAAAATAGGGCTGAAAGAACATCTCTCACCGACCCGATCGAATGGACTGGTGAATATGGTTGCTAAAATACGCTCCATCGCGAACTCGCTGGCTTCACTTCATTAATCAAGAGATAAAAACTGGAGATGCGTTAATTATAGACTGGTAATAAAACGGTCTATGGCGTCCGGCAAATCTGCTATATCGGTGATGGTGACATCGGGTGAAATATTTTCCTGCCACTCTTCGTCTTTCAGGTTTGCCCAGACAGTTCGCATGCCTGCGCTCCTGGCGCCCAGCACATCCCGCTTCGGATCGTCACCGACATGTAATATTTGATCAGGACGACATTGGGCGTGAGACACCGTAGCATCAAAAATCGCAGGGTGGGGTTTGCTGTTACCGACCTGGGCGGATGTCAGATAAAAATCAAAATAGTGGTGAATACCGATTTGGTGCAGGTCCGCATTTCCATTGGTAACGGCGCCGGTGCGGAACCGTTTGTTTAACAGACTCAGAACGTTTTCAACGTCGTCAAATAATTCCAGCGTGTTTCGTTCCCTCCAGAAAACGTTAAAGCCGTCGTCCACCTTGTCTTCGGTATATCCGTGATCCGTCATCAGCTGCGCTATCCAGTTTTTCCGTAACCGCGACAGGTCGTGATGTAATTCAGGGTATTGTTTGAAATACTGGTGGCGATGAGATGAGAGTGTTTGCGCAGTAAATTTAGCGGCAATGCGGGGAAGATGTTCCTCTACCCATTTCAGGAATTTTGCTTCGGCTCGGTCAATAACCGGATAGATTGCCCAAAGGGTATCGTCGAGATCGAATGTGACACACTGAATAGGCATGATGAAATAGACGTATTAATGGATTGAGAGGACTAAAAATTGTTTAACGGTCGGTGAAAAACTGATAGATCAGGATGGCTGCGAGTATACCAAGTAATCCGTACAAGATTTTCCGATACATCTCAGCATCCATGTGTTGTCCGAGCCTTTTGCCCATTATCAATGCCAAAAAGGCGGTCAGCGCCAGAGGCAGTGTCTGAAACAGCATCGTCCAGCCCACAAACCCTGTGACAGACAGCACCAGTATCTGGGTCAGTTTCCCGATCAGAAAGCAGGTGTTGAGAATCGGGATCATCCTGTTTTTGTCCATATTGAGACTTAGGAAATATACAATCAGTATCGCCACCATAACGTTGGTAATCCCTGCGGATACCCCTGAGGCAAAGCCAAAGGCGGCCATAGTCGTGAGACCTTTTTGGGGTATCCACGCGCCCGTGCTGTTTCCGGAAAAAGTAGTCCATAAATAGCTCAGGATCA